>JBBQHV010000074.1:0-7968 GCA_038324295.1 Chthoniobacterales bacterium | reverse complement strand
GCCGGCCATATTCACCTGCAGGAGGACGCGCGGATTGATCCCTTCTTCATCCGCGATTCGATTCATGTCCTGGGCGAGGGCGAGGGAGTCGATGCTGTGAAAGAACTCGAAAAGCGGAAGAGCGTGCCGGATTTTGTGCTTCTGCAGGGTGCCAAAGAAATGCCAGCGCAGGCGCGACGGAAGGAGCGGAATTTTGACGCGCGCTTCCTGCACCCGGCTCTCGCCAAAAAGAAGCTGGCCGGCTTCTTCGGCCGCGCGGATTTTTTCGGCATTCTGTTTTTTCGAAACCGCGACGAGCGTGATCGCGTCGGCGGAGCGGCCGTTTTTTTCAGCCGCCGCCGCGATCTGCGTCTGCACCCGCTCGAGATTGGCGGCGATCTCTTCCATGGGCGCACTATTCACTTCTCTCGGTGAGCGGCAAGCAACCGACGTAGTTGTAGCCGGGGGCGTTGACCCCGGCGAGGCAAAGAGCTGGCGAGGTCTCAGACCAGCCGGGGTCAACGCCCCCGGCTACAACGCTCTACGGAAGTTGGTAGGCTTCGATCAGCGCCACGCCCGTTGTGTTATCGGTTCCACGCACGACTGCGGTGTAGTTACCGGCTTCGAGCGCGAGAAGGGTGGCGGCTTCGAGATCGTTAGGCGGAGCGAGGCCGCTGGCTGTGATCGCGCTCTTTTGTGTCTCCTGCCAGTTGTCGTTCGTCGTCACTTGCGTCCCATTGGCGTCGAAAATTTCCAGCGTCGGATCGCGCAGCGGCCCCACGATTCCAAAATCGGCCAACGACGGACCGAGCGCGCGAAAGAGGATCGTGGCCGGATCGGCGCCGCTCACGATCACGCCGCCGATCATGACGTTGTCATCCGTGCCCACGAACCCGCGGGTGCTGATATTGGCCAGCCGCGCGCCGCTGGATTGCGCCTCATAGATCTCCGTCAAGGCGACGCCGCTGGTGTCGTTCTGTCCGGCCACGATCGCGGTGTAGTTGCCGGGATCGAGGGTCGCGATAATGGCGGCCTCGCGCTCATCGGTCGGGGCGAGGCCGCTGGCGGTGATGGCTGCCGCCTGCGTGTCGCGCCAATCGTCGTTGCGGAGGAGGAGCTTTCCGCTGGCGTCGTGCAATTCGAGCGTCGGATCAACCAGCGCGCCGTGCACGCCGCGCCCGCCTAACGACGGCCCGAGCGCGCGGAGCACGACTTCCTTGGGTGTATCTCCAGTGATGATGAAGCCGCCGATCGAGACGTTCTCGCCAGCTCCAACCGTCGCGCGCGTGGAAATGTTGGCCATTCGCGCGGCGGGGAAGACCGAGACGACAACCGCGTCGTAGGCGACGGCGTGGACGCCGTCGTCCGCGCTCAATTCGAGAACGTAGGAACCGGGCTGGGTGAAGCTGACGGCGGTTACTGCGGAGTTCGGATCGACGAAGGCGACGTCATGAGGCCCAGAAGCAAGCTGCCATTGGATTGTCGCATTCGCAGGGGCATGGACGATCCCGTGCAGAGTGGCGGCCTCGCCCGGGTCGAGAGTCTGGTCGGCGCCCGCATTCACGGTCGGCGCGCCGGGCGAGCGCGGGCCTTCGTTAGGCCCGGTCGTGTTTATCACTTCGAAATTATCCACGTCGATCGTCGAGAGGTGATCGAAAACGCCGTCGGCAAAGCGGTCGTCGGGGCAAACCGAGACAGAGAAGAAATTCCCATTATCGGCTACGATTGCGCCGTATTTCTTGAGCGCGCGCAGGACCGCTTTTTCCGGGAGCGACCAATTGTCGGGAATGACGAAGCTCGCCTTCAGCCGGAAACGCTGGCCCATCGCCGGATAATTCGTCGCGCTCGCGGGAATGGAAGAGGCGTAGTGATTCGCCGGGTAAATGTATTCGCGGCGGGTCTGCGCCACAACGAGGCGCAAGGCGTGCTCGACCATTCCGCGCTGGCACTCGTCGTAGCGGACGATTGCGGGAAACATCGGGAGCCCGGCGGTGTCGCCCGAGGTCCAGCCGGGCGGGCGGAGGTCGTTCGAAGTGAGACTGAACTTGGCGCCGTTGGAAGCTTCCCAGCCGCTTGTCGTTAGGCGAGCAAGCCAGGTTTCCCAGATCGCGCCCGAGCCCGGGGCCACGATGATGGAATGGCGATCGCCCCCGGTGTTGTTCACGTCGCGTTGCCAGTCTTCGAGGGTGAGACCGCCGGTCGCCTTGGGCCAGCCTTCCACCGGCATGTTCGGCGGGATCGGGTAGAGCCCGTTCGGATAGACGCCGCCGTCGAGGTCCGATTCGTCCGGATAGTTAAAAAACGGAATCGTTAGGCGGGGCTGATTGTTCGGCACGAGGACGTAGTTCATCTCGTAAAAGGCGCGCAACGTTTGCCGGCTGGAGGAGAGGTCGCTTTTCACCTGCGCGATCAAAGCGGCGGAGTTCGAGAGGAGCGGCCGGCGCGAAATATCTTCATTCCAGGCACTCGTTACCGGCATGATCTGCATCGCGGCGACGATCGCGTCCGCGGCCGGGGTATTGAAAAGCGTCGGCACGGTCACGACCGGCGCGGGTCCGAGAATTCGTCCTTCCTGATTGATCCGCTCGGCGCGAGCCGCGGCCAGAAGGATGAGTGAGAGGGCGATGATCCTGAAAATGGGGCGCATGCGTTGCTCTGGGAACCTCTTCCCGAAGCAGCAGTATTTGCGCCCTTTATTCGGCCCAGCTGGCGAGAAAAGCGTCGATCAACTGCGGCAGCTCCCCGCTGTAGCCGCCTTCCAGAATCGCACCGGCCGGGAGGCCGGTTTCGCGCAGCCATTTCCCAAAGAGCGCGAAGTCTTCCGCCTCCAGGCTCATCTGCGTGATCGGATCGCCGGCGAAGGCGTCGAAGCCCGCGGAGACGAGGAGGAGATCGGGCCGGAAATCCAGGAGCAGGCCAAGCGCCCGCTCGACCGCGGCCCGGTGCTCCGGGCGCGGCGCATAGGGCGGGATCGGAAAATTGTGGACCTTGCCTAACGACCGCGTGCCGGTGCCGGGATAACCGGGAAATTGATGGACGGAGGCGAAGGCGACCTGCGGATGACCGGCCACGATCGCCTCGGTCCCGTTGCCGTGGTGCGCATCGAAATCCCAGATCGCGACCCGCTCTGCGCCGGCGGCGAGCGCAGCGAGGGCCGCGACCGCGATATGGTTAAAAAAACAAAACCCCATCGCCTGGTCGCGGGTCGCGTGGTGGCCGGGAGGCCGCATCAGGCTGAAAGCTTTGTTCCCGCCTAACGACGCTCGGGCGACGGCGCAGGCTGCGCCCGAAGCCCGCGCGGCATGCGCGAAAATATTTTCGTAAGCCGGCGTGTCGGCGTCGAAATCATGGGCCGCGGCGCGGATCCGCTCGATCTGCTCCGCGCTGTGCGCACGAAGGAGCGCTTCCTCGGCAGCCTCGTCGGGCTGACGCCATTCCCAATCCGGATGCGCGGCGCGGAGATGCGACGCGCTCGCGGTCACCCGCGCCGGGCGCTCGGGATGGCCGGCGACGGAGTAGTCGGCGGAGTGCGGATCGTGAAAAACAATCACGCGTTCTGTCGCACGAGGCCGGCGAAGTTTGCCCAGTAACGCCAGACGAGAAAAACGGCGAGGGCCGCACAGACCAGCGCAAGGGGCAGCCCGGCCGGCGCCATGAGCGCGTGAAAGAGGAGGATGTTAACGAGGATCGAGCAAAGAATCGTGAGTCCGAGCGGGACGAAAAATCCGAGGAGGACGAGCAATCCGCCGATGATCTGGAGCGCGGAGACCACGTTCATATAGCGGCTGATCGCGAGCGCGTTGAAGAACTGCTCCGCGAGCGGATTGGTCGTCGGCGGCATGTGGATGAAGTGGAGGAAGCCGTTGAAACCGAAAACGACGAAGATGAGCCCGAGGAGGATGCGCGCGCTGATGGTCACGATTCTCATGGCGTGGAAACTTTGCGCCCGTCCGCGGCGAAAGACAAAGCCGCATTGCGGCGGTCTGTGACCGTCGCCTTCAGCGTGAGAACGTGGGCCAAGCTATTGTAGCGGCGGTCTATGACCGTCGCCTTCAGCGGGAGAACTTCTCCACGTTGCGACCGCCGCTACAGCAACAGCAACGACGGCGCCAGTTGCTTTTCCACCCTCTTCCGCCAAGCTTTTCCGATGCCTTTGGATTTGAAGGAATTGATCGCCGCGCGGCGGGGCGAGAACTACGAGCTGCACGAGCGTCACCTCAACCGCACCCTCGTCGCGGCGCAACGCGTGATCGGGTTCGATAAGGTCTATGCCCGGGCGGAGGGCGCCTGGCTCTATGACGCGGAGGACGTAGCCTATCTCGACTTTCTGAGCGGCTACAGCGTTTTTAACATCGGGCGCAATCATCCCGCCGTCCAAAAAGCGATCCGCGATGTGCTCGAGCTTGATCTGCCTAACATGGTCCAGATGGATTGCTCGCTCCTCAGCGGTCTCCTCGCCGAGGCGCTCACGAAAAGAACGCCGCCGCATCTCGACGCGGTCTTCTTCTGCAACTCCGGGACGGAAGCGATGGAAGGGGCCTTGAAGTTCGCCCGCGCCGCAACCCAGCGGCCGCGCGTCTTTTCGTTAGGCGGGGCCTTTCACGGACTGAGCCTGGGAGCGCTTTCGCTCATGGGCTGCGAAAGTTTTACCGAAGGGTTTGGCCCGCTCATGCCGGGATTCGACGGACGGATCGCGCTCGACGACCTCGCGACGCTCGAGCGCGAGCTCGCGAAAAAGGATGTCGCGGCTTTCGTGATCGAGCCGGTCCAGGGCAAGGGAGTGAATTATCCGCGGGGCGATTTCTTCGTCCGCGCGCAGGAGCTTTGCCGGAAATACGGGACGCTCCTGATTTGCGACGAGATCCAGACCGGCCTCGGGCGGACCGGCAAAATGTTTGGCTTCGAGCATTGGAATCTGGAGCCGGACATCATCACGCTCGCGAAGACGCTGAGCGGCGGATATGTCCCCTGTGGCGCGATCGTCGCCCGGCGCGAGATTTATCAAAAGACCTTCAGCCGGATGGATCGCTGCGTCGTGCATTCCACCACTTTCGGCCGCAACAACCTGGCCATGGCCTGCGGCCTCGCCGCGCTCGCGGTGCTGGACGATGAGAAACTGATCGAAAATTCGGCAAAGATGGGCGCGCTCCTCGTGGAAAGGCTCGATGCCTTGAAGGCGAAGCACTCCTTCATCAAGGAAGTTCGCGGCAAAGGACTCATGATCGCGATCGAGTTCCACGAGCCTAACGAGTTTAAGTTGAAAATGGCCTGGAAGCTCCTCCACAAGGTCGACAAGGTGCTCTTCGCCCAGATGGTCGTGACTCAGATGCTGGCGCAACATCGCATCCTCACTCAGGTGGCGGGTCACAACATGGATGTGGTGAAGATTCTGCCGCCTCTTATCATCGGCGAACGGGAAGTGGATATGTTCGTTAGCGCGCTCGATGCGACCCTTTCGGAGTGCCGCAAATTTCCGGGACCGATGTGGGAGATCGGGAATAACTTCGTGCGCCATGCGCTCCGCTCGAAGCGTTCGGCGGGGCAGGCGGCCCCCGCGGCCTCTCGTGTCTGATCAAAAGAAAACGATCACGCGCGCCCTTCGCCCGGTGCAGCGCGACCGGCTCAGTTGGCACCAATTCTCGGCCGAGCCAGACCGTTACGAGGCGATGCCCTACCGCCGCTGCGGGGACGGGGGGCTGAAGCTGCCCGCGATCTCGTTAGGCGCGTGGGAGACCTTTGGCGGCTATCGCGGCCCGGAGGTGACGCGCGATTGCATCTTCCGCGCTTTCAATCTCGGGATTACGCACTTTGATTTCGCCAATAACTACGGGCGCACTCCCGGCCGGGCCGAGACGATCGGCGGGCGCATCCTGCGCGAGATGCCGCGGGCAGAGTTGATCATTTCGACGAAGGCGGGCTTTCCGATGTGGCCCGGGCCCTACGGCGAAGGAAGCTCACGCAAACATCTTCTCGCCAGCCTCGAGCAATCGCTCCAGCGCCTCGGGCTCGATCATGTCGACATCTTTTACTCGCATCGCTTCGATCCGGAGACGCCGCTCGAGGAAACGATCGAAGCGCTCAATGATGTCGTCAGGCAGGGGAAGGCGCTGCATGCCGGGTTGAGCAACTATCCGGCGGATCAATTCGCGAAAGCGCGGAAGCTGGCGGAGGAGAAGAACTGGGCGCCGATCATCGTGCACCAATCGCGCTACAACCTCTTTGCGCGCGGGATCGAGGAGAGCTTGCTCGCGGCGGCGAAAAAGGCGGGCGCAGGAGTGGTGGCCTTCTCGCCCCTCGCGCAGGGTCTGCTCACGACCAAGTATTTCGAAAAGCTTCCGGAAGATTCACGCGCCGCCAGGGTCTGGAGCGAAGAGCAGCGGCAGGAGAAGATCACTGAGGGATCGTTGCGGCGTGCCTGGGAGTTGGACAAAATCGCAAATGAACGTGGCCAGACTCTCCCGCAAATGGCGCTGGCCTGGACCTTGCGAGACCCGGTCGTGACGAGCGCGCTGATCGGCGCTTCCTCGGTCGAGCAGATAGAGGAAAACGTGAAAGCTTTGGAGCGGCCGGGGTTCAGCGCGGAAGAGCTGCGCCGGATTGACGAGGCCCTGAAGAGTTAGAGATTAGCGCGCCGCCTCGCAAATGGGGTCTGGCCTAACGAGCCTAAGTCTGCTCGGAGCTCCGCCCTCCATGGCTCTTGCCGGGCCTCCTCTCTCAGGATGGCTTTTGATCCCCCGCCTGGATGCGCAGCTGGCTTGCGACGGCGAGCGCTTCCTGTTCCAGCGGCGCGGCGGGATAGCCGATGCTGGCACATTCGAAAAGGTATTGGCGAAGGAAAGGTTCAATCCCGCCCATCCGTTCGTATTGCGCCGTGTGGACGAGCTCGTGGGCGATCAACTCGCGATCGCGCCAGCAGTCGCTCCGGATGAAAATGCCGTGGCGCAAGGCGAGGCCGCGTGTCGCGGGCGTGAGAAAATGAACCGCGGCGGCGGCGGCCTTCAGGATTGGATCGGTAGGCGCGGGCAGCGAAGTCAGACAAAGCAGACGCACCCGCTCCGGCGACTGCACGCCGACGGCTCGCGCGTCGTCCAATTCCTCCGGCAAGAGCGCAACCCCTTCCCAAAGGATGTGCCGCTCGAGAATCGCCGCCCCTTTCGCGGCGAGGGGCAGCAGTTGGTCGAAGCGCGCGAGAAGTGCCGCCCAATTCATGAGCGACTTTGCGGCCGCCGGGCAGCGGAGTCGAGCGCAACCGGCGTCGGCATTCCCTTGTCTGAAAGGGCGTCTAATAAGTCCACACCAGAAGCCAATTGTAGGGCGGCCGCTTCGGATGGCCTGTCTCGGAATCGGGGCAGGCGAAGCGCCCGCCCTACAATTCCCGCCGCCGGACGACTTTTAGACGTCCTCTTAGCCTGAAGCGTGCTACATCCATCGGTAAATGGCGGAAGCGAAACGCGCGCTCATCACGGGCATTACCGGGCAGGACGGCTCCTATCTGAGCGAGCTGCTTCTGGGAAAAGGTTATGCCGTTCATGGTGTCGTTAGGCGGACGAGCAACCTGCTCCGTTCGCGTCTCGAACACCTTCGCGCCGATGAGTCGGTCCATGGGAGCCGCCTCTTTTTACATTACGGCGATCTTTCCGATGGGACGACCTTGCGCCGGATTTTTGCGCAGGTGCAGCCGGCGGAGGTTTATCATCTCGCGGGCCAGAGCCATGTCGGGCTGAGTTTCGAAATCCCGGAGTCGACCTCCGAAGAAGTGGCGATGGCGACTTTGCGCCTGCTCGAAATTTCGCGCGACCAGCCAGAGCCGTTGCGTTTCTATCACGCTTCCAGCTCGGAAATTTTTGGGGCGGCCGCGGAGTCGCCGCAGACGGAAGAGACGCCGCTGCGACCGGCCAGTCCCTACGGCTGCGCGAAGGCTTTCGCGACGCAGCTGGCGCGGGTTTACCGGCAGGCTTACGGGCTCTTTGTTTGCAACGGCATTCTCTA
>JBBQHV010000073.1:0-8172 GCA_038324295.1 Chthoniobacterales bacterium | reverse complement strand
CGTTGCTCCAGCAGGCCTCGGAGCGTGTAGATCTGGGCATTATTGGGCAGAGCGCGCGCCGCCACTTCGAGCGTGGCCAGGGCATGGTCAAAGTCCCGGTCGACGTAGTATTGGTAGAGCGCCTGCGCGAAAAGCGTTTCGCCCGCTTCCGGCGCGAGGCGCTGCGCCTCCTGCAAAGCCGCCTTCGCCTCGGCCAGGTCTTCCTTGGTTCCCTTGTCGCTGTACCGCGAACGGTGAATCCTCGCGTCTACCAAAGCGCTATAGGCGAAGGCGAATTTCGGGTCTTTCGCGACGGCTTGCTTCAGCAGTCCGATCGCCTTGCTCAGGTTGTCTCCATGAGCGGGCCCGCTATCCAGCGGGTCCATCAGTGCGCGGGCCCGGGTGTAATCCTCGAAGGCTTTGATATTCTGCGTCGGCCGGCTCGCCATCGCGGTGCGCTCTTGCGGGGAAAGTTTGGCCCCCAGTTGCTGGCTGATTTTCTGCGCGATCTCGCTCTGGATGGTGAAAAAGACATCAGCCAACGGGCGATCGTAGGTCTCGGCCCAGACATGGGCGTCGGTGCGGGCGTCGATCAACTGCGCCGTCACCCGCACCCGTTCGCCCTCGCGCTGCACGCTGCCTTCGACCACATAGGCAACACCCAGCTCGCGACCGATATCCTTCAGGTTGCGGGCTGCGTCCGCCGCGTATTGCATCACGCTCGTGCGGCTGATGACCTTGAGGTCCGCGACCTTCGCCAGATCGGTCAGGATTTGGTTCTGCACCGCGTCGGCGAAGACCGCAATCTTCTGCTCCGGGCTCAGGTTTTTAAAAGGGAGAACAGCGACACTTTTCTCCAACGTTGGAAGCGGCTGCCATCCCGCCTGGTTCGGCAGCATCCAGAGAATGGTCGCGCCTAACAAGAAGCAGGCGGCGGCGGCGCCGGCCAGGACGGGATTGCGTCGCGCCCAGCGCCAGAGCCGGACCGGTGCGGTGACCGGGCGGGCCACGATCGGCCGGCCTTCGAGCCAACGCTCCAGATCTTCCGCGAGATCACCCGCAGATTGATAACGCGCTGTCGGATCGCGTTCCAGGCAGCGGGCACAGATGGTTTCCAGATCGCGGTCGAGCGCGGGCGCGAGCGAACGGAGCTTCGGGGCCGGTTCGAGCGCAGCCTGTCGCAGCACGGAAAGGACGTTCTCCCCGACGAACGGCGGCCGCCCGGCGAGGAGGTGGAAGAGAACGGCACCCAAACTGTAAACGTCGGCCGCGGGAGTGAGATCGCCGGCTCCGCTTTCGGCTTGTTCCGGTGCGATATAACCGGGGGTGCCGAAAGTCGTGAGGGTGCGGGTGAGATCGCTGCTCTCGGTCAGCCATTTCGCGAGTCCGAAATCGCTCACCAGCGGCTCGCCATGATCGTCGAGCAAAATATTCCCGGGTTGCAGATCGCGATGCAAAATTCCCTGGCCATGCGCGTAGTCGATTGCGCGCGCCACTTTGGCCATCAGCCGTACGCACTCGTTAGGCCGATCCTGCAATTGGGCTGCGGCCTCGCGCAGGCTTCCGCCACTCGCGTATTTCATGCTGAAAAACGGGAGCCCGTCCTCCCCCTGGCCGACTTCGTAGATCGGCAGAATGTTCGGATGATCGAGCTTCGCGATCGCTTCGGCTTCGCGCCGGAAACGCACCAGCGCCTCGGGTGATTCGGCCTGATAGGCAAGCACGCGCTTGAGTGCGACGATGCGGCGCGAGTAGCGCTGGCGCGCGCGATAAATCACGCCCATCCCGCCGCGCCCGATGCCTTCCAGAATCTCGTAATTGCCGATCTGCCGGTGGAGATCGGGCAACTCCACCTCGTCGAGGACGTCGCCGAATTTCTCGGCGCTCCCTTCCCGCGTGACGCTCAATCCCTCGTGGAGGAAACAGGTCACGCAAATCCCGCTTTCCACCCGCGTCCTCGCCCCGCACTTTTCGCACCGGACCGAATCTTTCATTTCCTCGAGGGCCGAATTTCGAAGGTTGGGGATGTTTTGGTTCATGCCCTCCAAGTCACTTGATCGGCTTCGCGCACTGAGCCAAGAGGTCTTCAAAGCGCGGGTCGTCCCGCAGATTATCCCAGAAGGGATCAAATTTCAGCCAACCGTAAGTGTGCCGATACCCTGGCCGTTTGACGAGGGTGAAAAGGACACCGAACGCCAGGTCTTTTTCACCGGCCGATGCATAAACAATAGCCAGGCTTTCAGGTTTTCCCGCACGCCGGAAGTCATCCTTGCCTACCGGGAGAGCCTCGAGCCCTCGCTTTGCCATCCGGATAGCCTCCGCTTTGTTGCCCAAAGCGGCATTAAGGAGAGCGGCGTCCCACGACAGCTGCACCAAGGCGTCAGGTTGCTTTGCAAGTTTTTCCGTAACGCGGCCGAGAGCTTCCTCAATCGCGTCGTGTTGGCTTTTCGAGAGCGTTTGCCCCGCGATGGCCAGGCGCGCCAGGAAATGAGTCCGGAGGCCGTCGTCTGGCAAGCCCTCCGCCACTTGTGCTGCCGCACGATAGTTCCGCTCCCAAAAAGGAACGAGGAAGGAAAGAATGACGGCCTCCCCCGAGCTATCTTTCTTTCCGATCTTGTCCAACTGCCGCCGCGCCGCTGCGAGGTCACCCTCACACACAGAGACCAGGCCCTTTTTTGCGCGAAAAATGTCCGCTTGGGCCGGAATAGCTGCGATCGCGGCATCAGCGATGCGGTGGGCTTCGCCAGAGCGGCGCAGAAGTTGCGCCGTGTCTATTGCTTGCATATAGGCGAAGGCGTCTTTCGGATCCAGTTCGATCGCGCGCTCGAGATGGCGCAGGGACTCATCCCAGCGGGCCATCCGTCTCTCCAACAGGCCTCGGAGCGTGTAGATCTGGGCACTATTTGGCAGAGCGCGCGCCGCCACTTCGAGGGTGGCCAGGGCATGGTCAAAGTCCCGGTCGACGTAGTATTGGTAGAGCGCCTGCGCGTAAATGGTCTCGCCCGCTTCCGGCGCGAGGCGCTGCGCCTGCTGCAAAGCCGCCTTCGCCTCGGCCAGGTCTTCCTTGGTTCCCTGGTCGCTATACAGCGAACGGTGAATCCTTGCTTCAACTAAAGCGCTATAGGCGAGCGCGAATTTGGGGTCTTTCGCGACGGCTTGCTCCAGCAGTCCGATCGCTTTGCTCAGGTTGTCTCCATGAGCGGGCTCGCTATCCAACGGGTTTATCAGCGCGCGGGCCCGGGTGTAATCCTCAAAGGCTTTGATATTCTGCGTCGGCCGGCTTGTCATCGCGGTGCGCTCTTGCGGGGAAAGTTTGGCGCCCAGTTGCTGGCTGATTTTCTGCGCAATCTCGCTCTGGATGGCGAAGACATCGGCCAACTGGCGCTCGTAGGTCTCGCCCCAGACATGGGCGTCGGTGCGGGCGTCGATCAACTGCGCAGACACACGCACCCGCTCACCCGCGCGTTGCACACTGCCTTCGACCACGTAGGCAACGCCCAACTCCCGCGCGATCTCCTTCAGGTTGCGGGTCGCGCCCGCCCCGTATTGCATCACGCTCGTGCGGCTGATGACTTTGAGGTCCGCGACCTTCGCCAGATCGGTCAGGATTTCGTTCTGCACCGCGTCAGCGGAGACCGCAATCTTCTGCTCCGGGCTCAGGTTTTTAAAAGGGAGAACAGCGACACTTTTCTCCAACGGTGGAAGCGGCTGCCATCCCGCCTGGTTCGGGAGCATCCAGAGAATGGTCGCGCCTAACAAGAAGCAAGCGGCGGCGGCGCCGGCCAGGATGGGATTGCGCCGCGCCCAGCGCCAGAGGCGGACCGGTGCGGTGACCGGACGGGCCACGATGGGCCGGCCTTCGAGCCAGCGCTCGAGGTCTTCCGCCAGATTCCCGGCGGTTTGGTAGCGCGCTGTCGGATCGCGTTCCAGGCAACGGGCACAGATGGTTTCCAGATCGCGGTCGAGCGAGGGCGCGAGCGAACGGAGCTTCGGGGCCGGTTCGAGCGAAGCCTGCCGCAGCACGGAAAGGACGTTCTCCCCGACGAACGGCGGCCGGCCGGCGAGCAGGTGGAAGAGAACGGCACCCAAACTGTAAACGTCGGCCGCGGGAGTGAGATCCCCCGCCGCGCTTTCGGCTTGCTCCGGCGCGATGTAACCGGGGGTGCCGAAAGTCGTGAGGGTGCGGGTGAGATCGCTGGTTTCAGTAAGCCATTTCGCGAGTCCGAAATCGCTCACCAGCGGTTCGCCGCGATCGTCGAGCAAGATGTTCCCGGGTTGCAGATCGCGATGCAAAATTCCCTGGCCATGCGCGTAGTCGATCGCCCGCGCTACTTTGGCCATCAGCCGCGCGCACTCGTTAGGCCGATCACGCAAATCGGCCGCAGCCTCGCGCAAGCTCCCGCCACTCGCGTATTTCATGCTGAAAAACGGGAGCCCGTCCTCGCCCTGGCCGACCTCGTAGATGGGCAGGACGTTGGGATGATCGAGGCTCGCGACCGCTTCGGCTTCGCGCCGGAACCGCACCAGCGCCTCGGGCGATTCGGCCTGATAAGCGAGCACCCGCTTGAGGGCGACGATGCGACGGGAGTAGCGCTGTTGCGCGCGATAAATCACGCCCATTCCGCCGCGTCCGATGCCTTCCAGAATCTCGTAGTTACCGATCTGTCGGTGAAGGTCGGGGAGGTCCACCTCGTCGAGCACGTGGCCGAATGTCTCCGCACATCCGTCACCGGCCCCGGTCAATCCTTCCTGGAGGAAACAGTTCACGCAGATTCCGCTTTCCACCCGCGTCTTTGCGCCGCACTGCTCGCATCGGACCGAGTCTTCCTTTTGCTCGACGAGCGAATCCTGGAGGTCGGGGGCGCTTTGGTTCATGTCATCGCGGCCAGGGTAGCACAGAGGTATCGAATCTCTTCGTCGACCTCCGCCTGGTTTTCCACCGTGTGAGCGACCTCATCGCGCAGCAGCCAGCGGTAGCGCTGCCGCAGATTGTGCAGCTGCTTCTTCACCATCGTCTCGGCGATACTCAGGCTCGCTGCGAGGGCGGCATACGATGTCTCGGTCCGCTCCGCAGCGAGATGGTCTCTCAGAGCTTCAAAAAGGCGCAGCTTCCCTTTCGCTTCACATTCCTCCCGCAGGCGCCGCAGGGCCTGGTCCACCACCGTCATCGCCCAGCGCAAATCAAAAAAGCCTTCCGGCGAGAGCGAAGCCCAGGCGGGATTGGTGCTCGATTCTTGCGAGGCAGCTTCGGTCATCCATTCCTCCCAAGGCACAAGATGCAGTCCGCCGCCGCGTTTCTGCGCCTGCCGTCGCTCGGTATCATGACCGAGAAAGTTTTCTACCGACTTCAAAAGAAAGGACCGAAAGCGGCCCCTGTTTTTATCGGCCTGCCGGAGCCAGTTTTTCTCCAGGATCATGAGAAAAAAATCCTGGGTGAGATCCTGCGCGTCCTGGGTGGAATAGCCCCGCCGACGGATAAAGGCGAAGATAGGCCGCCAGTAGGTCCGGCAAAGTTCGGCGAGCGCCTCCCGCGGTTTCGTCTCGCCGCCGTCAAATTTGGCGCCGCTGACGATAAGGCTCCATCGGGTGGTGGCGAATATGTGCGGTGCGGGTAGATCCTGCATACGGCCCCCTGGGGTGATTCGCCTATTTCATTCGCTTTCGCCTCTCAAAACAAGCGTAAAAACCCCTCGCCGCCCTGCGGGTATCGTCCATCGCTGACCGTCCAGATCCTGATCGGTCTCGTCGTCGGCGGTTTCATCGGCTGGCTCTGGTCCGATTGGGGAAACAAGGTCTATTTCCTCCGCGATATCTTCCTCAACCTGATCAAGGCAATCATCGCCCCACTGGTTTTCTCGACCATTGTCGCGGGGATCGCGGGCGCGGGGAACCTGAAAAAAGTCGGTCGAATGGGGCTGAAGGCGATCATCTACTTCGAGATCGCAACCACGGCCGCACTTTTCATCGGTCTGGCCGTGGTCAACTTCACCAAGCCCGGCGTGGGCGTGGAACTGGTGGCCGGGCCTAACGACATCGTCAACACCGTCGCGCACACCCATCCGAAGACGCTCCTCGAAACTATCGTCCACATTTTTCCGGCAAGCGTGATCGACGGCATGGCGCGCGGCGATGTGCTCCAAATCGTCGCCTTCTCGGTCCTCTTTGCCATGGCCGTCTCGGCGGTCGGGGAAGGGCAACCCAATCGTGCGCACGATGGAGAGCCTGATGCAGGTGATGTTCAAGTTCACCAACTACGTCATGATGTCCGCGCCCATCGGGGTGGGCGCAGCCATGGCGCATCTACCTCGCTCTCATCATTTTCATTATCGTGGTTTTCGGGAGCGTGATTTTTTTGCTTCGCGTCCCGCTTCGCCAATTCCTGAGGGCCGTGCGCGAGCCGGCCACGCTCGCCTTCGCCACCACGAGCAGCGAATCGGCTCTGCCCAAGGCAATGGAACTTGATCTGCAAACCGGAAATGTCGCCTTTGCCGAGGCGGTGCGACAAGGTGACTGAAGCGGTGGAGCGAGACTCTGTCGAGCCGCGCGGGCCAACCCCCAGGGCTCGATGGAGTCTCGCCGCACCGCTCGATGTTCGAGATTATTGGAATAAACATTCGGCGGCGCGACTCAACCATGATGGGGAACATATCGCCTGCTATTTCAGGGCGCGCGGTATCTCGCTGGCAAAGTCGGTGGCGCGCTTTTCGGTTTCCGATCGACCCGGAAAAGCAGGCGCTCTTGCGCGCGCGCTGGAACTCTCTCCCTAACGATCTCCGCACGCCCAATCAGCTCGCCGGCCGTCACCTGACCCACTGCGGTTTTACGACCGGCGCAAGCTACTGCTCATTTCGCTGCACGCATTGTTATCTCCCCGCCAACGCCAACCGCGTCCCGATTCCGTCCTTCGCCGAGATGAAGGAACAGATCGACGCCAACCGTCGCTTCCAGGGACCGGGCGCCGGTTTACAGATCACCGGGGGCGACGTGGCCGATGCCTACTGGCAGAGCAACCGGCAGGAGGAGCTTGTCGCCATCGTTCGTTATGCAAATGAAGCCGGCCTCGTGCCGATGCTCATGACGCACGGCCAAACTCTACTCGATCATCCGGAATTTCTCGAGCAGCTCGTCGTCGCGGGCGGGCTCCGGCAGATGGCCGTGCATATCGACATGACGCAGGCCGGGCGGCCCGGCTTTCCGATCAATCGCCTAACGAGTGAAGCCGATCTTCATCCGTTGCGCGCAGCCTTCACCGATCTCGCCCTCGACCTGCGCGCGCGCACCGGCCTGCCCTTCGAGCTCTCGCACAACTGCACCGTGACCGAGCGCAACATCGCATCGGTCGCCGAGGTCGTGCGCTGGTTTCTGGCCGATCGGCTACGTTCGAAAGTCTGGCGCATTCTCAGTTTTCAGCCGGAGGCAGATACCGGTCGGACGGTCTTCTCCCGCCATCCCGTGACGCCGCAAGTCGTCTGGCAGGAAATCTGTCGCGGCATCGGCGTCTCGCTCGACGGCAGCGCTTACATCGGGGGTCATCCGGATTGCAATCAAGGTGTCAGTCTGCTCGTGGCGGAGCGTACCCAGCATTTTCTCCCGCTCCTGCCGTCGGATGACAAAACGCGCGCGCTCTTCACCGAAGTCCTGGAAAGGCTGGGAGCGGTTTCCACGATGACGACCGATGGCAGCGCGGACGGCGGCTCACTCCTCGCCTACCGAGTCGCGGGCGCGTTTACTCGGCATCCGGATCTGGCCGCGCGCATTCTCTGGCGCGTCATTCGGCTCCTCGGTTCGGGTGCGATTCCTTTCGAATTCGTGCGGGCCCTGGCTGGCGGACGAGCGCATACGATTAACATTGGGACGCACAATTTCATGGACGCGGCCCAAGTGGCGAACGCAGCCAACGATCCGGTCGTTAGGGCGCGCCTCGATGCCTGCGTCTTCAAGGGCGCTGTGAAAGACCGCGCCACCGGCGAGTGGGAGGCCGTCCCGATGTGCGCGATGAACCAATCCCGCTGGAGCGCGCTTTACGCCGAGCGGATGGCCGCTGCCAGGTAGCGGGTAGCACGGCCGTCTCGGCTGTGGGGCCACCGGGCGGCAGTTGTAGCGGCGGTCTATGACCGTCGCTGGGTTCCGTCGTTGGGTTCACTCTGCCCCCAGCGTCGACGGTCCGCTACAGGCGCGCGCCGGCCAATGGCC
>JBBQHV010000072.1:0-8218 GCA_038324295.1 Chthoniobacterales bacterium | reverse complement strand
GCCGTCGGCGCGCACGGTCGTGACATCCTCACCCAGTTCCTGATTGAAGCCGTGACCTTGAGTGTGATCGGCGGCGTCATTGGGATTCTGCTCGGTCTCGGCACTTCGCGCCTCCTCTCGGTCTTCGCGCATTGGCCGACTCTGATTTCGATCCCTTCGATCGTCGCCGCCTTCTTCGTCAGCGCCGCGGTCGGCGTTTTTTTCGGCTTTTACCCTGCGCGCGAAGCCGCCCGGCTCGATCCGATCGAAGCGTTGCGTTACGAGTAGCGCTGTAGACGCCTACCTCTGGGAGGCGCGGGTGTTGCGCATTAGAGAGCCAGCCAGTCTGCCGCTCGCGCTTCGCAGAGCGAAGCGTCCAGAGCAGTCCATCTGACTCGACCCGGGAGAGAGTTTGCCTTACAAATTGGACCATGGAACAACCGAACCGTTTCCAAAAACTCGTCGCCGAGGCGAAAGAGAACATCGAGGAAATCTCGCCTAACGACGCCGTGCACGAAGTCGGCTGCGGCGCCGCCACGTTGATCGATGTCCGTTCCAGCGACGAGTGGAAAGCCGGTCACGCCCGCGGCGCCCGCCATCTCGAGCGGGGCGAGATCGAGCTCGAGATCGAAGAACAAGTTCCCGATCTCGACCAGCGCATCATTTGTTATTGCGGCGGTGGCGGCCGGTCCGCCCTCGTTGCCGAGAGTCTGCAACGAATGGGTTATCGCAACGTGCGATCGATGGCGGGCGGCTTTCGCGCCTGGCAGGCGGCCGGGCTGCCCAGCGCCGGCGGCTAGGCGGCGAGCTTGACCTTCCGGGTCCGCCTCCCAACAATCCACCGGATGAAGCGCTCGCCTCTTATTATCCTGACGTTGCTGAGCATTTCGGCCCTGGCACCGCTCTCCTTGTTTCGCGCAACGGAGCATGAGTCTTCCGAAAAAGAGAGCCCGCCGGAAGATTGGTTCATCAGCCAACGCGTGACTCACGGTGGGATACCGGTTGGCGCTTTGGAAAAGGCGGGGGCGCAGGCGGCTGCTCTTGCTGCGGAGATCGAGCAGGCTGATGCGCAGCAGGCCGCGCCGCGCTGGCAATTCGTTGGGCCGACCAACATCGGGGGCCGCGTCGTCGATATCGCGGTCGATCCGGTTGCGACCGATACCATTTACGTCGCCGCGGCGACGGGTGGCGTCTGGAAAAGCCGAGACAAAGGAGCGCGCTTCAGCTCGATCTGGCCGGCGGCCAATCCGCAGTCGATGGGAGCGCTGGCGATTGCTTCCGACGGGACGCTCTTTGCCGGAACCGGCGAGGCCAATCCGGGCGGCGGGAGCATTACCTATGGCGGCTCGGGCATCTATCGATCGCTCGATCGCGGCCGGACCTGGCAGCTCACCGGCCTAACGAACTCGGGAGCGATCGGCCGGATCGTGGTGGATCCGACCAATCCGCAGCACATTTTTGCCGCCGTCGCCGGGCAACTTTACAACCATGGCGGCGAGCGCGGCGTTTACGAATCGAGCAACGGCGGCTCGACCTGGACGCAGGTGCTGGCGGGCGCGAACGACACGACCGGCGCGGTCGATCTCGCGCTCGATCCGGTTAATCCCAATCGCGTCTTCGCGGCGATGTGGGATCACTTGCGCGAGCCCGATCTGCGGACCTACGGAGGCGTCGGCTCGGGCATTTACCGATCGGCCGATGGCGGAACGAACTGGCAGCGCCTAACGAATGGGCTGCCGGCTTCGTCTCCCACAATCGGCCGCATCGGGATCGCGGTCGCGGCCTCGAACCCGCAGCGCCTCTACGCCATCGTCAATCAGACAAGCGGCCCGTTCCAGGGCTTCTACAAATCGGACGACGGCGGGGATTCGTGGACGAAACTGCCTAACAATTCCACGCTCTCCGGCGCGCAGTCGAGTTACGGCTGGTGGTTTGGTCGGGTCTGGGTCGATCCGCTCGATCAGGCCCACGTTTTTGCGGCCGGCGTTTATCTTTGCGAATCGAAGAACAGCGGCTCGACCTTCAGCGGAGAATTCAGCCCGCACGGCGATCATCACGCGATGGCCTGGGACTTGAAGGTTCCGAATCGCGTTTACCTCGGCAGCGACGGCGGCACTTACCGATCCGACGTCAACGGCTCGAACGACCAATGGAGCGCGGCGATCAGCCAGCCGTTCACGCAGTTCTATACCGTGGACGTGAGCGAACAGGACGCGAGCCGGCTGGTCGGCGGCGCGCAGGATAACGGCGTCAACCGTTCCTACGGCGGCGGGAGCGGGTGGAACAGCTATGTCGGAGGCGACGGGCTGGAGGCGCTGATTGATCCAGTCGATCAAAACCTGGTCTATGGCTGCAGCCAGTACGGCAACTGCGATCGCTCGACCAACGGCGGCGATTCCAGCTTCGACTTTAGCGGCTCCACGGTCTCGTCCCGGCGGAATTGGCTCACGCCCGTCCAGTTCGATCCGGCTAATCCGGCGGTCCTCTACTACGCGGGGAATCAGGTCAACCTCTCGACCGATCACGCCGTCCATTGGTCGGTCATTAGTCCCGACCTGACGGGCGGTCCCGGCCGCGATCCGAGCTATCCATTTGGCACAGTAACGACTGTCGCCGGCGCCAAAACCGATCCCAACCGCGTTTTCGCGGGCACGGATGACGGACGGCTCTGGTTTACGACCAACCTGGGAGGAAACTGGACTCGGGTAACCGATCCCGATCTGCCGGGCACGTGGGTGACACGGGTGACGGTCGATCCGGTCAATGCCCAGGTGGCCTATGCCACCTTCTCGGGCTTCCGTGCCGGAGCGGCGTTACCCTATGTCCTCAAGTCGACCGACGGCGGGACGACGTGGGCAAGCATCGCCGGGAACCTTCCGCAAGCCCCGGTCAACGACATCGTCGTGGTTGGCCGGACACTTTACGTAGGGACGGATGTCGGCGTCTTCAGCTCGCGGAACGGCGGGAGGAAGTGGCGCGCCGCGGGCGCGAGACTGCCTAACGTTCCCGTGACCGACCTCGAGTACCGCGCCGCTTCCAACTCACTCTACGCCGCTACTTTTGGCCGGGGCATGTTTGTGCTGGCCCTGCCCTAGCCGGCTCAAAGCCTTTCGCTCACGACCGCCAGCCGCACGGAGCCACCGCTTTTCCCGATGTAATAAAGGGAGACGCCGCCCGCACCGTAGACGGGGTAGAGCAAATAGGGAACGCCCTTGATCGAAACGGGATTGCTGGTGTCGATCGCGCCCGGCCGGGAGCGATCGTAGGAGACGACGGAAAGATAGTCGCGTCGATCGAAGACGGTCGTGCTGTCGTCGGGGCGGCCCTGGCCGAGATAGGTCGCGGCGCTGGTGTAGGAGTCGATGACGATCGGCTCGATGATATCTTCGCCTGCCTCCCGCCTCAGTTGGAAGGCGATCTCCCAGGATGGTCCTCCCCATTGGCTGAGATTGACCGGATGTCCGTAGGAAACATCGAAGACGCGGACCCGGTCGCCTAACGAGTCCTCGCGATCATGGCGCGCTGACACGCGATTTCTGGAGGTCTGCTCCTGGTCGGCATAGGTCGCGGCTTCCGCCGGCGAGAGGACGAGATTCGCATCCTGCAAGTTGCGGATGAGGGTGTCGTTCGCGCCTTGCGCTTTGAGGGTTTGCGCCTGCGTCGGAGTGAGGGGATGGAGAAGTTTGCGGCTTTGCACTTGCTGCAGGATCTCGGGATTGCTTTCATGCGCGCGGACGAGGAGCGAGACCTCGCTGAATTCGATCGGTCGGGCCAAGGCGGGGAGGATGCCGAGAGCGGTGAGCAGAAGAACGGCGGAGAGTTTGCATTTCATGCCCGGGTTTACCAAATCGCCCGCTCCTTTGACAACTCGCGAAATGCCGCTAGCTTCCACGTCCCGCGCCGCCCATGGCGGCACCCATCAGGAGAGTCAACTGGCTCGTTCGCACTGAAAACATCATGCAAAAAAATCGCAGCAAACGTTATCGCGCGGCCGCCGAGCTGGTCGAGCGCAACAAAACCTACAGCTTCGCCGACGCCGTCACGACGCTGAAGAAGCTCCCGCCGACCAAGTTCGACCAGACGGTCACGATGTCGTTCCGGCTCGGGGTCGATCCGAAGCAATCGGATCAGAAGGTGCGCGGCACCTGTCCGCTCCCGCACGGCAGCGGCAAACAAGTGCGCGTCCTCGTTTTCGCACAAGGCGCCGCCGCGACGGCCGCGAAGAATGCAGGCGCGGAGTATGTCGGCTACGAAGATTTGATCAAGAAATGCCAGGAGGGTTTCCAGGATTTCGATGTTGCGATCGCGACTCCCGCGGCGATGGCCGAAGTGAGAAAGCTCGGCAAGGTGCTCGGCCCGCGTGGTCTCATGCCGAATCCGAAAATCGGCACGGTGACCGATGACACGGCGAAAGCGGTCGGGGAAGTGAAGGCAGGCCGGGTTGAATTCAAGCTCGACAAGAATGGCAATATTGCCGTGCCGCTCGGTAAATTTTCCTTCGCCGAAAACCAGTTGGTCGAAAACGGAACCGCCATTATCGAAGCCGTCGTCAAAGCCCGACCGGCCACCGCGAAAGGTCGTTTCGTCGAGGGGATGACGCTCGCCGCCACGATGTCGCCCGGCCTGCCGGTCGATCCCTCACCTTATCTTAGCATTTAGCCCGGTCTCTCAACCATCAACTCTCAACCATCAACCTCTTCTAAATGAGACCTGAAAAAGCCAACATCGTTTCGGACTTGTCCGAGAAGCTCAACAGCTCGCCTTTCCTGCTCGTGACCGACTACCAAAGGATGAAGGTCGACCAGTTTGGCGAACTGCGAAGTCGTCTCGCCCCGACCGGCGCGGAAGTGCACGTGGTCAAGAACAGCTTCCTCAAGCGCGCCATGTCGGCCAGCGGCCTGCCCGACGTCGCGAAGGAATTGAGCGGCCAGACCGCGGTCGTGACGGGGAACAGCGACGTCGCGCCAGTCGCGAAGGTACTGAAAGCTTTCGCCGCAGAGTTCAACATCGCAACGCTGAAAGTCGGCGTGGTCGACAAGAGCGTCCTTTCGGTCTCCGAGGTCGAATTGCTGGCCGATCTTCCGCCACGCGAACAACTGCTCGCGCAATTGCTCGGGGTGCTTCTGGCGCCGGCCACGAAATTGGTCCGCACGTTGAACGAACCGGCCGCCGCGCTCGCCCGACTTTTGAACGCCAAAGCCGAGAAGGAAGGCAAACCGGCGGAGGCCGCAGCCTAACGCCTAACGATTTCGTTTCGCGCCCGCGGAGCGACTAACCAAAGAACAAAAACACTGTCCGCGCCGATGGCTATCGGCGGTAATTTTCCGGAAGCTTCCGGGAGCGGCTAAAAGAGGAAAAATAAAATGGCAGATACAAATGCAATCGTGGAGCAACTCAGCGGCTTGACCGTTCTCGAGGTTGCTGGACTGGTGAAGCAACTCGAAGAGAAGTGGGGCGTGAGCGCAGCTGCGCCGGTCGCGATGGCGGCAGCGCCCGCCGGCGGCGGTGGCGGAGCAGCCGCTCCGGCAGCCGAAGAAAAAACCACTTTCGACGTCATCCTCAAGGAGATGGGCGCAAACAAGATCGGCGTGATCAAGGAAGTCCGCGCCGCGGTCCCCGGGCTCGGCCTGGCGGAAGCCAAGGCTCTCGTCGAGGGCGCACCCAAGACGATGAAGGAAGGCGTGACCAAGGAAGAAGCCGAAGAGATCAAGAAAAAGGTCGAAGCGGCCGGTGCCAAGGTCGAAATCAAGTAGTTTCCATCTCGCGGTGGGCGCGAGGGCTTTTTGCTCGTTGAAGCGTGAAGAGTTAAACCGTAGAAGCGGAGGTTTACCCGCTTCAACTCTTCATCCCTTTAACGCTTCAACCTCTCAAAAAAACCCCTTGCGCCCGTCCGTTGGCGATGGATAGTGAACATCCCGTTTTCCCGCAAAAGCAGTCGCCCGCTCTATTCCTAACCCGCTCCCGCCGGCCCAGCCCAAGATTGGCAACAAAACAGCGGAGGTCGCTTTGACCGGCCGTTGTTTTGCTGCTATTCTTTTTGCCCGCGATTCCCGGCTGATCCTTTGATGCTCAGCCTCCGCACGACCTGCATCCAGGGTCGTTGCCGGTATTTAACCACTGGAGATTGGTGATTGTTATGTCAGAACGTACCGCAGAGCGTATCCATTTCGGAACCATCAAAGAGGCGATCGAGCCGCCGAATTTGATCGAGGTTCAACTTAATTCTTACGTCGATTTTTTGCAGAAAGACGTCCCCGCGAACAAGCGCAAGAACACCGGCTTGCAGACCGTTTTCAAGGAAGTTTTCCCGATCGAGAGCTACGACGAAAAGGCCAAGCTCGATTTCAGCCATTACGAAATCGGCGAACCGAAACTGAGCGCGCTCGAAGCGCAGCGTGAAGGCCAGACCTACAGCGCGCCGCTCCACGTCACCTTCCAGCTCAAGGAAGAGAAGGGGACGAAAGAAGAGAAGGTTTACATGGGCGAAATCCCTCTCATGACGCCGCAGGGGACGTTCGTCATCAACGGCGCCGAGCGCGTCGTCGTTTCGCAGCTGCATCGTTCTCCCGGGATCGCTTTTGAGTCGAGCATTCACTTGAACGGCAAGGTCCTCTATAGCTTCCGCATCATTCCCGATCGCGGTTCCTGGATCGAAGTGCAGTTCGACACTAGCGATCTGCTCTACATCTATCTCGACCGTCGCAAACGCCGGCGGAAATTTCTCGCCACCACCTTCCTCCGCGCGCTCGGCTACGGCCCCGACGAGGAAGTGATCAAACTCTTCTACACGATCGAGAATCTGAAACTGAGCGAGAAGCTCGACGAAGAGAAGCTCGCGATGAAAGTCCTGACCGCCGACGTGCTTGACGGCGAGGTGACAGTGGCGCGCGCTTTCGAGCCGCTCACCCTCGCGACGGTCCGCCAGATCATGGCGCTCGGTCACAAGGAAGTAAAAGTGATCGACATCACGAATGACGACACGGTCGTGAAGGCGTTGAAGAAAGATCCGGCGCACGACCAGGAGGAAGCGCTCAAGGACATCTATCGAAAGTTGCGCCCCGGCGATCCGCCCACGGTCGCGAACGCGCGCGCCCTTCTGAAGCGGCTCTTTTTCGATCCGAAAAAATACGATCTCGGCCGCGTCGGTCGCTACAAGCTCAACCAGAAACTCGGCATCGACGTCGATCTCGGCGAACGCATTTTGACCGACAAGGATTTCATCGCCGCGATCAAATATCTGATCAGTCTGCGCCGGGGCGAAGGCACGCTCGACGACATCGATCATCTCGGGAGCCGCCGCGTCCGCACCGTCGGCGAATTGCTCGCCAACCAATGCCGCGTCGGCCTCGCCCGGACCGAGCGCCTCGTGAAGGAGCGCATGACTTTGTTCGACATCAACATCGATGGCATGACGCCGCAGAAGTTGATCAACCCGAAAGCGCTCAGCGCGGTCGTGCGCGATTTCTTCGGGCGTTCGCAGCTCTCGCAGTTCATGGATCAAACCAACCCGCTTGCGGAGTTGACCCACAAGCGCCGCCTCTCTGCCCTCGGGCCGGGCGGCCTGAGTCGCGATCGCGCCGGATTCGAAGTGCGCGACGTTCATCCGTCGCACTACGGACGCATCTGCCCGATCGAGACGCCGGAAGGTCCGAACATCGGTCTCATCAGCTCGATGAGCACCTTTGCTCGAATCAATGAATTCGGCTTTATCGAAACGCCCTACCGAAAAGTCGAGAACGGTCGCGTCAGCGATCAGGTCGATTATTTGACCGGCGATCGTGAGGAAAACTTCATCGTTGCGCAGGCCAATGCGCCGATGGACGCGAAAGGTCATTTCACGGGCGAAAAAGTTTCGGTCCGTTATCGCGGCGACTTTTTGGAAGTCGAGCCGAACAAGGTCCACTACATGGACGTTTCGCCGAAGCAGCTCGTTTCGGTGGCGGCGGGGTTGATCCCATTTCTCGAACACGATGACGCCAACCGCGCCTTGATGGGTTCGAACATGCAGCGCCAGGGCGTGCCGCTGATCGTTTCCGAGTCGCCGCTCGTCGGCACCGGTCTGGAAGGCAAAGTGGCGCGCGATTCCCGCGCGGTCGTCGTCGCGACCGAAGCCGGCCGCGTCGCTTCCGTTACCGCCGATCAGATTGTGATCACGAAGGACGGGTCGATGCCGGAAGGCCGCAAGAAGTTGAAGACCGATCCGGAAGCGGGTGTGCACGTTTATGAGCTGCGCAAATTC
>JBBQHV010000071.1:0-8310 GCA_038324295.1 Chthoniobacterales bacterium | reverse complement strand
GACCTCGTCACCGGCAAAGTCACCAAGCTCGCCAGCTTCGGCGCGTTCGTGCAGCTGCAGGACGACATCGATGGTCTCGTCCACATCTCGCAGTTGAGCGAAGATCACGTCACGAAAGTGAAAGACGTGCTCAAGGTCGGTCAGGAAGTCGAAGCCCGCGTCATCAAGGTCGACAAAGTCGAGCGCCGCATCGGTCTCTCGATCAAGGCCGCGAACTACTCCGAGGAAGAGCTCAAGCGCGAATCCGAAGCCTTCGATAATCTCCGCCCCGGCGAAGACATGGTCGGCCTCGAGAAAGCGTTCGAAGCCGCCGAGGAAGATTACCGCCCCGGCCAGGGGAAGAAGTAGCAGCGGTCCGCTTTCCTCGGTAGCGCGAGCTTCTAGCTTGCGTGTTTCGACCTCGCAAGCTCGCCGCTGGACGAGTCCGTCCGACCTCGCAAGCTGGAAGCTCGCGCTACCTGCCCTCTCGCCTTTCTCGGCGCGTCACATCGTCGAGCAAGCCGCCCTTGCTCTCGCGTTTCCCAGAGGGAAACGTCTACAGGCATGATCGAAGACCTTTGGTACAAGAACACCGTCATCTACAGCCTCGACGTCGAGACTTTCATGGACTCGAACGGCGACGGGGTCGGCGATTTCGAGGGCCTGATGCGCCGGCTCGATTATCTCGATTCGATCGGGATCGATACCATCTGGCTCGCGCCGTTTTATCCCTCGCCCAATCGCGATAACGGCTACGACATTTCCGATTACTACGGGGTCGATCCGCGCCACGGTTCGAACGGCGATTTCGTCGAGTTCATGCACCAGGCCAACGAGCGCGGAATGAAAGTCATCATCGACCTGGTGGTGAATCACACTTCCGATCGCCACCTTTGGTTTCAGCAGGCTCGGGCCGACGCCGCCGCGCATCATCGCGACTGGTATATCTGGTCGAAGAAACGGCCGCCGGATTGGAACAAGGGGATGGTTTTCCCCGGGGTGCAGGACGCCACCTGGACGCGCGATAAGGAGGCGAAGGCGTATTACTACCATCGCTTCTACGATTTCCAGCCGGACCTGAACATGGATAACCCGGCCGTCCGCACCGAGGTGCGGCGGGTCATGGGCTATTGGCTCCAGCTCGGCGTGGCCGGCTTCCGGGTCGATGCGGTGCCGTTCGTGATCGAGAGCACCCACCCCGGGAAAAAGAGCGTCCTTCACTTCGAATACCTCGAGGAGATGAGGAAATTTCTGCAGTGGCGTTGCGGCGACGCCATTCTCCTCGGCGAAGCCAACGTCCTCCCGGAAGAGAATAAGAAGTATTTCGGCAAAGAGGGCGACGGCATTCACATGATGTTCAACTTTTATGTGAACCAGCATCTCTTCTACGCGCTCGCGACCGGCGAGATCGAGCCGCTCGCCGACGCACTCACCGCCACCCGTTCGCTTCCGCCCTCCGCGCAATGGGCGCAGTTTCTGCGCAACCACGATGAGCTCGACCTCGGTCGCCTAGCGAAAAGCCAGCGCGCCGCCGTCTTCGCAAAGTTCGGCCCGGAAAAGAACATGCAGCTTTACGATCGCGGGATTCGGCGCCGGCTCGCCCCGATGCTCGGCAACCGGGCCCAGCTCGAGCTCGCCTACAGCCTCTTGTTTGCCTTGCCCGGCACACCCGTCCTCCGCTACGGCGACGAGATCGGCATGGGCGACGATCTCGCGCTCCCCGAACGCAACGCGGTGCGCACCCCGATGCCGTGGTCGGCCGATCCGCAGGGCGGCTTTTCCACCGCGGAAAAGACGATTCGTCCCGTCCTCCACAAAGGCCCTTTCGGCTATGAGACGGTCAACGTGGCGGCGCAGCGGCGGGAAGACGCCTCGTTGCTCAACTGGATGGCGGCCATGATTCGCCTGCGTAAAGAATCCCCCGAGATCGGCTGGGGCGAATGGTCGCTTCTCAAAACGAGCGCGCCCGGCGTCCTTGGGATGCGTTATGAATGGCGGGACAACGCCCTCGTACTTCTGCACAACTTCCACGCCAAGCCAAAGGAAGTGCGGCTGCGTCTGAAGGAAGAGCGCGGCGGGATTCTCACCAACCTGCGCCGGAACGATGAATCCCGCGCCGACGAAAACGGCCAGCATCGCATCGCGCTCGAGGCCTACGGCTACCGTTGGTATCGCGTCGGCCGGCTCGGCCACCTCCTCGCGCGCAGAAAATCCTAGACGGCGGCAGCAAAACCTCCGGGGAGGACGGGGTGTTACCCCGTCGCACTTGGGCGAGTCTCGCCCAAGGCCCTTTGCACGCAGCGCAACTCGTTAGGAAAAACTGTCGTTAGGCATCCCGCTCCCAGCTGTTCGGCGGAGACTCCGCCGAACGACGGGGTAACACCCCGTCCTCCCCGGAGAAGAGAGAACGCCTTTTCGCTAGCCGGCCGGCACCGCCGCCGGCACGACCGCCGCGGGTGCGCCCGCCCCATCGAGCGAGAGATAAGTGTAACCCTGGAGTCCGCGCTCGTAGTCGTTGAGCAATTTCATGGCATCGTTAGGCTTGAGCCGGTCGCTCTTGATCGCGGCGTCGACCTGCCGCTTCACCAGCCGCATGAGCTCGATCTTGTCCCACTGGGTGAGCGCGAGGACCTGCCTGATCGTGCTTCCCTCGATCACTTCCTCGATGTACCAGCCCGACTCCTCATCCTCATCGAGAAAAACGTGCACCTCGGTGACGCGGCCAAACAGGTTATGCAGGTCGCCCATGATGTCCTGGTAGGCGCCGACGAGGAAGACCCCCAAATAATAGATCTCCCCCGGCGAAATCCGATGGAGCGGCAACGTATCCTTCACATCCTGGAGATCGGTAAACCGGTTGATCTTCCCATCAGAATCGCAGGTGATATCGACGAGCGTGCCGTGCCGATCGGGCGGCGTCGTGAGACGGTGGATCGGCATGATCGGGAAGAGCTGCCCGAGCGCCCAATGATCGAGGAGAGATTGGAAAACGGAAAAGTTGCAGATGTATTGATCGGCTAACGACGTCTCCAGCTCCTTTACTTCCTCCGGCACATATTTCAGGCCGCGATGGAGCGCGACGATCTGCCGGGCGAGCTGCCAATAGGCGGCTTCGATCTTGGCTTTCGATTCCAGATCGAGCAGCCCGAGATTAAACAACTGCTGCGTCTCTTCCTTGATCTGCTGCGCGTCGTGCAGGGTCTCGATCCGGTTGCCGCGTTTCAGCTTGTTCTTTACTTCGAGGATGTCGCGCAACGGCTTCGGATCGCTCTCCGTCGCCGCGATCTGCTCGGTCTGCACATCCTTCTCGATCGAGCCGAAGGCCTCGACCACGAGGACGGAATGATGGGCCACGATCGCGCGGCCGCCTTCGCTCACGATCGCGGGATGGGCGACCTTTTCCGAGTCGCACACTTCCATGATGTTGTAGACGACGTCGTTACAATACTCCTGGAGCGAGTAATTCGTCGAGCTGTCGAAGCTCGTGCGCGAGCCGTCGTAATCGACCCCGAGCCCGCCGCCGACATCGAGATAGCCTAACGAGTGTCCCATCTTGGAAAGCTTCGCGTAATAACGCGCCGCTTCGCGGACGGCGCGTTTGATCGTCGAGATGTCGGGCACCTGCGAGCCGACGTGGAAATGAACCAGCTTGAGGCAATGGGCGAGCCCCTCGCGTTTCAGCATCTCGCTCGCCGCCACCAGATTCGTCGTGCTCAGGCCAAACTTCGCGTTCTCGCCGCCGCTCGTCGTCCATTTCCCGGCGCCCTTGCTGTGCAGGCGCACGCGGATGCCGATATGCGGTTCGACCCCCATCTCTTTCGCGACCCGGAGCGTCTGCTCGAGCTCCTCGAGTTTCTCCACCACGATGATGACCGACTTACCGAGCCGCCGGCCTAACATCGCCGTGCGAATGAAGGCGCGATCCTTGTAGCCGTTGCAGATGATGAGGCTCTCCGGGTCCTGGTGCATCGCGAGGGCGGCGATCAGCTCCGGCTTGCTCCCGGCTTCCAGGCCGAAATGAAATTCGGCCCCGGCCTCGACGATCTCTTCGATCACTTCGCGCAGCTGATTGACCTTGATCGGAAAAACCCCGCGATAGGCGTTGCGATAACCGAACTCCTGCATGGCCGCGGCAAAAGCGCGGTTGACCGTTTCCACGCGGTGCCGGAGCAAATCCTGAAACCGAATGACAAGCGGAAAGCCGAGGCCGCGCTCCCGCGCCTCGTTCACCACCTCGAGCAGATCGATCGATCCCCCGGCTTCCTTCAGCGGTTTGGCGATGACGTTCCCCGCCGGGTTGACGGAAAAGTAGCCGCTCCCCCACCCCTCCACGTTGTAAGTGGAAATGGCGGCATCAATGTCCCATTCGGGTTTGTTTTTTTCGGGAGACGGCACGGGCAGGAACGCATATTCAATCAGCGCGCCCGACATGCAAGCTCCGCCCGAAACAATTCAATCGCCCGGCGCGCGCGCCGCCGGTTCTCTGCCTCATTCTTGTTTTTCGGCGCGAGGCTGGTACCGTCGGCTCGATGAATAAAACGGTCATCGAGGTGCAAGTGCGGGCGGTCTTGCCGACGAGTGGTGGCTGCGCTGTTTTCCTCGGAAACAGCGACAAAGTTTTCATCATTTACGTCGATCAAAGCGTGGGCAGCGCCATCACCATGTTCATGCGCAGCACCATGAAAGAGCGGCCACTGACGCACGACCTGATGGGCCACCTCATGACCGCGCTGGGCGCGAAAGTCGAACGCATCATCATCAACGATCTCAAAAACGCCACCTATTACGCGCGCATGATCATTCGGGCGGAGAACGAGCTGCAGCAGAAGAAAATCATCGAGCTGGACGGCCGGCCGAGCGATTGCATCGCCATGGCGGTGCAGCAGAAAGCGTCCATCTACGTCAGCCAGGAAGTGTGGGATGAAGTCGACGACATGAGCGACGTCCTGCGCAAGATGGAAGAGGAAGGCATCCGGCCGGAGAGCGAGTCGGGCGAATCGAGCGGGGGCGAGGAAGAGTAGCTGTAGCGGCGCTCTGTGAGCGTCGATGTCTGCTACACGCGCGACGCGGCGACGGTCATAGACCGCCGCTACAGCATGAACGCTTCCGCGACCGAATCGGCGAGCAAACGCCCGGAGCGCGTGAGGACAGCACGCCGCTCGTCACGCTCCATCAGTCCGAGATCGATAAACTCCGCGATCTCGTCAGGCCAGTTCGCAATCCATTCGTTAGGCACACCGAGGCGGGTGCGCAATCCGAGGGCGATCGCTTCCGCGCGCTTCATTTCCGGCGTCAGAATTTCCCCGCCCGTGGAAGGACTTTCCCCGGCGAGCACGCGATCGGCGTAGGCGCGGTAATCGCAAACGTTTTGCCAGCGCCGGAGCCCGCGGGTCGAGACCGCGCTCGGCCCGATCCCAAGATAATCTTCCCCCCGCCAATACGCGCGATTGTGAACCGACTCAAAACCGGGCCGGGCAAAGTTGGAAATTTCGTACTGCTCCAATCCCGCCTCCGCGAGCAACTCGATCGTGGTCTCGAAAAAGGCCGCGTCCGCTTCCGCATCGACGCGAAATTCCCCGCGCGCCTGGCGCAGAAAAAAATCGGTGTCCTCCTCGTAGGTGAGGCAGTAGGCGGACACATGATCGGGCTGCAGCGCGATCGCGCGGCGCAAGGTCTCTTGCCATTGCGCGAGAGTTTGCCCGGGCAAGCCAAACATCAGGTCGACATTCAACGTTTCGAAGCCGGCGCGGCGCAGAAGGTCAAAAGACGCTTCCGCCTGAGCCGCCGAGTGATCGCGCCCGAGCAACTCGAGCAAGCCATCATCGAACGATTGCACACCGAGGCTGATGCGGTTGACGCCATGCTCGCGCAGGAGCCGCGCCTTCCGCTCCGAGACGCTTCCAGGATTCGCTTCGAAAGTCCATTCCTTCAGCTCGGTCAAATCCAGTTCCGACTGAAAACCGTCGAGGAGGAGAGCCAGTTGCGCCGTCGTTAGGGCGGTCGGCGTCCCGCCGCCGAAGAAGATCGTTTCCAGACTTCGCGCGTCCTCCCGCGCCATCCGCACCTCGCCTAGAATCGCCGCGCAAAATCGCGCGGTCTGCGCGGGATCGGCCCGTTCCTTGTAAAAGGCGCAGTAAGGGCAAATCCGCGCGCAGAAGGGAATGTGAACGTAAATGTGCCGCACTGCGTCAGTCCTGGTGCAGTTGTCATTCCCACGCCCTCTCATAGTGTCCACCATCGTCGCTCGCCTCTTCCGCTCAATCGCTTTTCTGGCCGCCGGCGCCGGCTGCGCCAGCCTCTTTGCGCAAACCGCGCCGCCTCCTCCGCCCCCGCCTCGGCCGACCCCGTCAGTCGTTTACCGCGCGACCGATCCGGACGCGATCCATGGTTACAAAACCGATCCGGCAGTCGTTAGGCGGATGGTCAACCAACTCGTCCTCGCCGTCACCCATGAGCCCGATCTGGCGCGCGCCTGGCGCTCCCTCGTTGCGCCTAACGACAAGGTCGGGATCAAGATTTCCGCGGCCGGAGGCGAACTTTTCACAACCCATCGCGACGTCGTCAATGCGATCGTCGACGGCCTCGTCGCGGCGGGACAGGAGCGTTCCCGCATCATCGTCTGGGACCGCTCCCTCGGCGGCATCCGGGAAGCCGGCTACACCGGCAACGAAGGTTACCAGCTGCGCGCGATCGCCCCGCGCGACGGCTACGACCCGAAGGTCACGGTCTCCGCGCCGTTCCTCGGCAACCTGATCTGGGGCGACCTCGATTACATCGGTGGAAAAGGCGAGAGTCCCCTCCTCGGCGACGACGTCAACACGAGCAGCGTGAGCCACCTCGCGAAAATCCTGTCGCAGGACGTGACGAAGATTATCAACGTCCCCGTCCTCAGTAACAGCGAGCGCAATGGCGTCGCCGGCTGCCTCTACAACGTCACCATTCCCAACATCGACAACTGGCGCCGCTTCGGCGTGCCGCCTGATTTCGGCGCCTCCAGCATCCCGGAGATTTACAGCGACCCGCACATCGGGCCGAAGGTCGTCCTCAATCTGATGGACGGTTTGCTCGCCGAATACGCCGGCGGCCCGCAATCGCATCCCAACTACGCCTTCGCTTTCGACACGCTTTACGCGAGTAAGGATCCGGTTGCGATCGACGCCATCGTTAGGCGGCAGATCGACGCATGGCGCAAACGGAGCCGCCTCCCCGCGATCGGCCGGACCGGCGCGCACATCGCGGTGGCGGAGCAAATGGGCCTCGGGAACGCGAGCCCGGGGAGAATTGTGGTCCGCGACGTCGGCCGGTGAAAGCGCTCCTCCGCTCGGTTTCGCGATCGTTTTATCTCACGATCCGCTGGTTGCCGCGTGCGCTGCGCGAGCCGGTCGGCCTCGCCTATCTGCTCGCGCGCGCGACCGACACGGTGGCGGATACGGCGGAAATTCCGGCAGCGCTTCGCCTGACGACGCTGCAAAAACTGGCGCGGGTGATTGCCGGCGATGCCGAATACAGCGGCATCGCGGAACCGTTGCGGGAATTTGCCGCGCACCAAACCAACCGGGCCGAGCGTCGGTTGATCGAAAACCTTGAGGCGTGCATCGACCAGCTGGCTGCGACAGCGCCGGCCGATCGCGCCGACATCCGGACAGTGCTAGGCACGATCGTTAGGGGACAGGAACTGGACGTCAGGCGGTTTGGCGATCCCGGTAAGATCGTCGCGCTGCAGAGCGCCGCGGAACTCGACGAATACACTTATCTGGTGGCCGGTTGCGTAGGTGATTTTTGGACCCGGCTGGGCTTCCGGCATTGCCCGCCCTTTGCCGATCGTTCACCGGAAGAGATGACGAAACTCGGGATCGCCTACGGCCAGGGTTTGCAGTTGATCAACGTCCTGCGCGATCGCGGCGCGGATTTGCGGGCGGGGCGGAACTATTTGCCGTCGGAGGAGCCGCAGGCTGACGTTTTCGGCCGCTGGCTGGAGAAGGCTGAAGAGCGAATCGGCGCCGGGATTGATTACTGTTCGGCCCTAACGAACTGGCGTCTGCGTTTTGCCACCGCTCTGCCGGCCCTGATCGGGGCGCGCACGATCGCGCTCCTGCGCGAGGCCGGAAGCGAGGCCCTGGCGAATAAGATCAAAGTTCCGCGCAAAGAAGTGCGACGAATTTTGCTCGCCAGCCTGCTCGCATCCGCGTCCCCGGTCGCCTTGCGGGCGCTGCATCAGCGGCTCGGTTGTAGCCGGGGGGGGGGGGGGCCCCCGGGGGGGGGGGGATGGAGAGAGGACGCCCCGGGGGGGGCGGCCCCCCCCCCAACAACACGAACAGCCCCCACAACCCC
>JBBQHV010000070.1:0-8391 GCA_038324295.1 Chthoniobacterales bacterium | reverse complement strand
CAGGCGGTCCGCACGCCCTGGCCCATTTCCGATTTGCCGATCGTCAGGCTCACGGTTCCGTCACTCGCGATTTTGATCCAGCCGTTAGGCTGGAACGCTCCATCCGCCGCGAAAATCCGGCGGCCATTGAAACCGATCACGAGCGCGACGCCACCAAGCGCGGTGGTTTTGAGAAAGGTGCGGCGCGTTGTGATCATGCCGCCTTCTCCTGCATCGCCGCGGCGGCGCGCTTGATCGCCATGCGCATCCGCGGGTAGGTGCCGCAGCGACAGACCGAATCCGACATCGCGGCATCGATCGCTTCGTCGCTCGGGTTGGGCGTGTCGCGAAGAAGCGCGCACGCGGTCAGAATCATTCCGGGCTGGCAGTAGCCGCATTGCGCCACGTCCTCTGCGAGCCAGGCACGCTGGCAGGGATGATTTCCGTCCGGCGACAACCCTTCGATCGTGACAAAACTGCGGTCCTTCGCTTCGTGCGCGGGAATCTGGCAGGAGCGGAGCGACTTGCCGTTTTCGAGCACGGTGCACGACCCACAAACCCCGACGCCGCAGCCGAACTTTGTGCCCGTGAGGCCGAGCGTGTCGCGCAAAATCCAAACCAGCGGCATGTCGTCGTCGACATCCACTTTCTTTTGCGTGTCGTTGATCGTGAGTTGGATTTTCATGTCATCCCTTGCGCCGGCGCGTTTTCCGGGGAGCGCACAGCCTGCCCGCCTGTGTGCGGGCGCCCTCGCGTGCTGGCGATGGCGCCTCGCCATCGCGAACTTTGAAAGCCTGTTGCGGCGAGGCGCCGCAACCAGGTCGCCGCGGCGACCGCAATCCCGGAGTTGCAGCGCGCCTATTCATAACGAAGCGCGACCATCGGATCGACTTTCATGGCGCGACGCGCCGGGATGTAGCTCGCCAGCAGCGCGGTCCCGCCTAACAAAAAGACAACGCTCGCGTAGGTGAAGAGATCGTTCGCGCCCACGCCGTAGAGCAGGCTCGCGAGCAAACGCGTCGCCGCGAAAGCGGCAAGCAACCCGAGCACGAGCCCGACCACGACGACGCTCAAACTTTGCCGTAGGACCAACCGGAGCATGTCCGTGCGCTGCGCGCCGAGGGCCATGCGGATGCCGATCTCGCGCGTGCGTTGCGCGACGCTGTAGGCGATCACGCCGTAAATGCCAACCGCCGCGAGGAGCATTGCGACCCCGGCGAAGAGCCCGAGCAGGATCATGTTGAAGCGCGGCTGCGCGAGCCCTTTCCCGATCAACTTCTCCATCGGGTCGAGCGTGCTCACGTATACATCCGGGTCCTGTCCGTGAATCGTGCGGCGGACCGCCGCGTCGATGCCCGAGAGCCCGACGGTCGCTGTTCGCAGGACGAGCCCGAGGCGGCGGGTCGGCGCCTGCGCGAGCGGCCGATAAAATTCCGGCAGAGGCGCGGCGCCCAGGTCGGTCTGCTTCGTGTCGCCCACCACTCCGACGACCTCGAGCGCGTCGCTTTCGTTATCGCCCACGTCGAGCAGGATGTGCTGACCGATCGGGTTGACGTTAGGCAAAAAGCGCCGTGCGAACGTTTCGTTGACCATCGCGACGTGATGCGCGTTCTCGTTGTCCCGATCACTAAAGCTGTGGCCATTGCGGAGCGGGATTTTCATGGTGCGGAAATAGCCGGGCACCACGACAAGACTGGAAGCGTCGGGATGATTGCCGGGCGCGAGCGGCGGTTGTCCGGCGATCGTGAAAGAGAGATCGTTGTCGTTTCCGCTGAAGGGCAGGGGGCTGGCGCCGCCGACTGCCTCGACGCCCGGCAACACGGCCAGTTTTGGGAGGAGCTCGCCAAAGAAGCGCCGTTGTTTGTCGGGCTCGGAATAGGTCGTGCGCGGCAGGGCCTGATCGAGCACGAGCAGCCGCGTCGGCTCGAAGCCGGGATTGGTCGCGCGTAAGTTGAAGAAGCTTTTGATGAGCAATCCCGCGCCCGCCAGAAGGAGCAACGAAAGCGAGACCTGCGAGACGACGAGAAAGGCGCGCGTCCGGCTGCCGTGCAATCCGCCGGTCGAGCCCTTCGCGCCCTGTTGGAGCGACTCGTTCACGTTCGGGCGTGAAACTTGGAGCGCCGGGACGAGGCCAAAGACGAGCGTACTCAGAATCGTTAGGCCAAAAGTGAAGGCGCAAACGCCAAGGTTGACCCGGACGTCGTCAAGTCGCGGGACATCGCGCGGGCCGAAGGTGCCGAGCAGATCCACCACCCACCAGGCCAGAACGAGGCCCGCCGCGCCGCCGATGAGGGCGAGGATAAAACTTTCCGCGAGCAGTTGCCTAACGATAAGCCAGCGACTCGCCCCGAGCGCGGCCCGGATACCGATCTCGCGGCTGCGCGCAGCCGCGCGGGTGAGAAGAAGATTGGCGACATTGGCGCAGGCGATGAGGAGGACGAGCGCGACCGCGCCCAATAAGATCAGCAAGGCCGGCCGCACATCGCCGACGATGTTGTCGAGCAGCGGCCTAACGAATACGCCGTGATTGGTATTCGTGTCCGGATATTGCGTGACCATGCGGGCGGCGATCGGCTTCAATTCCGCCTCCGCCTGCTGCGCGCTCACGCCCGTTTTCAGCCGGCCGATCAAGTGGAGAAAACGTGCGCCGCGCTCCGGCACGTCGGACGCGACAAGCGGCTCGAGAGGCGCGATGTAGTCGCTCGATTCCGCCTCCACGGGGAACTTCCATCCCGGCGGCATCACCCCAAGGAGGGTGGAATTCCGTCCCGAGAGGTTGACCTGTTGTCCGATGATTTTCGGATTCTTGCCGAACGCGCGCTGCCAGAGTCCGTAGCTAATCACGACAACGTTAGGCTGACCGCCCTTCGCTTCTTTGGCGGTGAAGCCGCGGCCGAGCATCGGCTGCGCGCCCATGACCTCGAAGAAGTCGCCATTCACGGCCACGCCCCTCAGCTCCTGCGCCTCGCCGGCGCCGAAGAGGACACCGCCCGCCCGGGAATAAGCGGCCATTCCGCTGAAGCTCCGGCTCTGCGCGCGGTAATCGTAGAAGTCCGGGAACGAAGCAGTTTCCTGCGAGTTCGGCTCGGTAACGTCATTGCCCCAGATCATGACGAGCTGGCTGGGCTTCGGAAACGAGAGCGGCCGGAGGAGAACGGTGTCGACAACGCTGAAGATGGCGCTGTTCACTCCGATCCCGAGGGCGAGGGTGAGGATGGCGACAATCGTGAAGCCGGGAGACTTCAGGAGCATGCGGAAGGCGTAGCGTAGGTCAGTGATCATGGGATGGTGGCGCGAGCTTCTAGCTTGCGAGGTTGGTCAGGGTTTTCGTTAGGCGAGAAAGAGACGCGCCTTCTGGCGCAGAACCACGCAAGCTCGCCACAGGACGAGCCGTCCGACTGGCGGGCTGGAAGCTCGCGCCACGTCTTGGTCTCGGAGCGTTCGTCTTCATTCAGTGCGTAGAGCAACGATCGGATCGACCTGCGCCGCGCGCCGCGCGGGCAGCCAGGCGGCGAGAAACGCGACGCCCGAAATCAGCAGGACAATCGCGCCGAAGGTCACCGGATCGGCCGCGCCGACTCCGAAGAGCAGGCTGTTGAGCAAGCGCGTCGCGGCAAATGCCCCAACCACGCCGACACCCACACTGATCGCGACCAGCGCCATCGCCTGCCCGACGATGAGCCGGAAGATCGACGACTGCGCCGCGCCCAGCGCGATGCGGATGCCGATCTCGTTCGTCCGTTGCGCGACCGAGTAGGCCATCACGCCGTAAATCCCGATCGCCGTCAGCACCAGCGCGACGCCGGCGAAGATCGAAAGCAGGAGCGCGTTAAAGCGCGGCCGGGCGAGCGACTTCGCGATGTAATCCTCGAAGACTTTTACACTCGTTAGGGGAATATCCCGATCGACCGTCGCCAGTTGCGCGCTGATCGCATTCGTCAGGCTGGCCGCATTCGCGACCCGCGTGTGCACGACGAGCGAGACGGAATTAAACGGAATCTGCGTCTGCGGCAGATACATCTCCGGCGTGTCGTCGCTCCGGAGCGACCGGTGTTTCACGTTCCCGACGATGCCGATGATCTCGCGCATTTTCGGCTCCTCATCGCCGGCGCTGAAGCCGGGCGCGACGCGTTTGCCGATCGCGTTCTGGCCCGGGAAAAACTTCTTCGCGAAGAACTCGTTCACGATCACGACCGGCGTAGAAGTGAAGGTGTCGTGCTCGTTAAAAGTCCGGCCCTGGAGAAGACGAATGCCGACGGTCTTGAAGTAATCCGTTCCCGCGATCCGCGCCGGAGCGACGGCCCGTTGACCTTCCGGCAGCGGGTGATCCGCGATGTCCACATCGGTCGCGATATTGCTCGGACTCAATGGCAACGGGATGATCGTGCTGGCCGATTCCACGCCGGGAAGCGCGCGAATTTTCGGGAGCAACTGCTGGAAAAACGCGGTCGTGTTTTCGTTCTTCGGATAGGCGGAAGTGGGCAGGACGATGCGGGCGGTCAGAAGCCGATCTGGCCGCAGACCGGTCTGCACCTGGCCGAGCCGGGTGAAGCTTTGGATGAGCAGCCCGGCGCAGATCAAGAGGACGAGCGCGAGCGCGACTTCCGCCATGACGAGGCCGTTGCGCAGCTTGCCTTTGTGTCCGCCGTCGCTGCCCGTGCGCATGCCGCTTTTCAGCGCGGTGTTGAGATCGACGTGGGAAGCCTGCCAGGCTGGGACGAGTCCGAAGACGACGCCAGTGGCGAGCGAGACGATGAGGGTAAAAGCGAGCACGACGGGATCGAGCGAGATGTCGCCGATGCGCGGAATGCTTTGCGGAACGGCATGGATGAGCGCTGAGGTTCCCCATTCCGCGATGATCAGACCAACGACGCCACCGAACGCGGCGAGGAGGACGCTTTCGGTGAGCAGTTGCCTAACGATGCGCGAGCGGCTCGCGCCGAGCGCCGCGCGCAGCGCGATCTCCTTCCCGCGCACGGAAGCGCGCGCGAGCAGGAGATTGGCGACGTTCGCATTCGCGATCAGGAGCACGCAGACGACCGCGCCGAAGAGCACGTAGAGCGCGGTGCGCACATCGTCGACCAGCTCATCGCGCAACGGCTTCACGAGCACGCTGAAGTAGCTGTTGCTGTCGGGATATTGTTTCTCCAACCGCGCTGCGATCGTTACCAGATCGGCTTGCGCCTGCGCCGCGGAAACGCCCGGCTTCAGTCGCGCGATCGCCTGGAGGCTGTGGTTGCCGCGCTGTTCCGTGGTCGGCTTCGAGCCTTCAGGACTCTCGGCGTCTTCCGAGGTCGTTTCGTAAAGTTCGATCGGGTCGGTCTGGATCGGGTATTGGAAACGGGCCGGCATCACGCCGATGACGGTGCAATTCCGCCGATCGACCTGGATGCTGCGGCCGAGGACCGACTTGTCGCCGCCGAATTGCTTCTGCCAAAAGTCGTAACCGAGAACGACCTTGTAGCCACCGGGGCCGCCGCCGGCCTGCTCATCCGCCCTAACGAACCCGCGGCCAATTAGCGGTTTGATCCCGAGCACATCGAAGAACTCGCCGCTGGTCTTGACCGCGACCAGGCTCTGCGCGTTCGCGCCATCGGTGAAGGCGACCGTTAGCTCGCGGAAAACGGCGCTGCTCGCGAGGGTGTGATTCTCTTTCCGGAAATCGAAATAGTCGGGATACGAGAGCGAGTTGAGCTGGTCAGGCGTCGAGCCGTCGTGCGAATTGGACATGCCGACGGCGACGAGCTGTTGCGGATTCGGAAACGGCAGCGGCTTGAGGAGAACGGCGTTGACTACGCTGAAGATGGCAGTGTTGGCGCCAATCCCGAGCGCCAGCGTGAGGACGGCGATGAAGGTGAAGCCCGGCGATTTGCGGAGCTGGCGAAGGGCGAAGCGGAAGTCGTTCATAAAGTTATTTGTCGTTAGGCAAAGTTAGAATTTCATTCGGCGCGAAGCGCAACCATTGGGTCAACCCGCGCGGCGCGACGGGCCGGAATCCAGCAGGCGATCGCCACGCCTAACGACAGCACGGCGGTGGCGCCGAGCCAGATGAGCGGGTCGCCCGTTGGGGCTCCGGGCCATTCGTGTTGGAGCACGCGCACAGCGACCCAGGCGCCGATCGCGCCGGCAAAAAATCCGAGAACAAGTAAACGTGCGCCCTGGGTCGCAATCAGCCTAACGAGTGTCGCGCCCGTCGCTCCGAGCGCCAACCGCACACCGAACTCACGCGTGCGGCGCGCGACCTGCAATGCGAGCAGCCCGTAAACGCCGATCGCCGCGAGGACGAGGCCGAGCACGCCGAAAAGCGAAACGAGGACGAAGAGAAAACGCTCCGTCACCCAGGAATCGGCCGCGGCATCTTCGAGCGTGCCGATGTTGTAGGCGGCGATGCGGTTGTCGGCGCGGGCGAGGGCACCGCGCACATCGCTCGCCAGCGCCAGCGGCGGACCGGCCGTTTCGGTAATGAACGTCATCTCATCGAAGCCGTTCGCGACCGCCTGCGGCAACGAAACATAAAGTGTCCCGACGACTTCGCCGTCGCGCGGATCGGCCACGGCTTTCGTATCATTCGTTAGGCCGACGACGGTCAACCACGGATGCGTTCCATCGAGCCGGCCTTCCTTGATCCGCTTGCCGATCGGGTTCTCGTTAGGCCAAAAGCAGTGGGCAAAGGCTTCGTTAACGATGCAAACCGGCGGCCTGCCGGCCCGGTCGTCCGCGGTGAACTCGCGCCCCTGCACCAGCCGTTGACCCATCGTCGCGAAATAACCGGGACCGGTGGCGCGGAGGTAAGCGTAATAGACGCCGCTCGGCTCCGGCGGATGGCTCCCTTCCGGCGCCAGCGGGATCGTGTCCCACGACGCGTCCATCGGCGCGGGCGCGGTCACAGTGGCGGAGCGAACGCCGGGCAGCGCGCGCAACTCGTCGAGCGTGCGATCGATCGCGCGCAAGCGCGTTTCCGCCGTCGGGAAGAGACGATCCGCAAACATCGCGTGAAAGACGAGCCGATGCTCCGTCGCAAATCCCCACGGTTGCCTAACGATCGCGCGAAAATATTCCGTGAGCGACAGACTGCCGACGAGCAGGACCGCCGCGATTGCGATTTCCGCGACAATTAGTCCGCTCAACCAGCGGCGCGTCCCGCCATCGAGCGTCGCGCCGCGCGCGATGTTGCCGATCGCACCGCGGAGATCGATCCGCGCAGCGCGCCAGGCGGGAAACAACCCGACGCCAATCCCGACCACGATCATCGTCCCGGCGGCGAAAGCGAAGACCGGCCAATCGAGCCGCACGGCGTAGTCGAATTCCCGGATCGCGCTCCCGGTGTTATCGGCGCCTTCCGGGCTCATCGCGACCAGGGTCGGGGTGAGCCACCCCGCCACGAGCAAACCGAATGCAGTTCCGAGTGCGGTCAGGACGAGCGACTGCACGAGACCTTGCCTAACGAGCCGTCCGCGGCTCGCCCCGAGAGCTGCGCGCATCGCCATTTCGCCGCCGCGCTCGACCGCGCGAGAAAGAAGGAGACCGACAAAATTCGCCGCTGCCACGAGGAGCGCGCAGAGCGCCGCGCCCGCGATGACGAGGAGCTTCGGCCGGAGATCGAGAATGAAGCTGTCGCGCAACGGGATTAGCTCCGTGCGTTCCGGCGCCGCCGGGTTATGCGTCTCGGCCTTGATCGCGGCGCACATGCGATCGGTCGCGGCTTGCGCCTGCGCGATCGTTAGGCCAGGGCGCAGCCGCGCGACTCCGTAGAGATAATGATGCTGCGATCGCTCCGTCGAATAGTCGGTCCGCAACGGCAGCCACACCTGGGCGCGATAAGGATGCCGATACGTCTTCGGCATCACGCCGACGACGGTGAAGGGCAGTCCATCGAGCTGAACGGTTTTGCCGAGGCCGTCGGCGCGGCCGCCGAGGTTCTGCTGCCAAAAATCGTAGCCGACAATCGCGACCCGCGCCGCACCCGGCGCGTCTTCCGCGGGAACAAAGTTGCGCCCGAGGATCGGCGGCAAGCCGACCACATCAAAGAAGTTCGCGCTCACGAGCGCGGCGGGGATGTTCCGCGCCGGTTCGCTCGCGCTCGCGCCTAACGTCAGGCTCGCGCCCGTCGCCGCGCCGATGCCTTGAAAAAGGTCCCCGCTGCTCTCGCGCCACTGCCGCAGATTCGTCGGCGCGAGATTCAGTTTCGTGCTTTGTTCGCTACCGCCACCGGAAAGTTCGAAGAGCCTAACGAGTCGATCGGCCTGCGGAAACGGGAGCGGCCGCAGCAGACTGCTTTCCACCACCGAAAAAATCGCCGTGTTCGCCCCGATCCCGAGCGCGAGCGTGAGAACGGCGATGAGAGTGAAGCCCGGTGATTTCCGCAGCTGCCGAAGTGCGAAACGCAGGTCGTTCATAGGCTTGCTCCAGGAA
>JBBQHV010000069.1:0-8404 GCA_038324295.1 Chthoniobacterales bacterium | reverse complement strand
GGAATGTACATTTTTCTATTGGTCGATTTCCTGATCAGACTATTTCCGAGGGTGTGGCGTTCCGGGATCGTGGATGTCCAATCAGCAGTCGGTTTTTGGGCCTGCCTCCTGATCACCTCGTGGATCGTTTTTTGCGTGCCCCAAGGCACCTACCCGAGCTTTGAGATCTTCGTCGCCATTTTGGCGCTCGCCGCCTCAGCCGACAAACCTGAGCGCGGCCGGCCGCGTATCGGTGACTCGCAGCCGCTTCCTGAGGAAGATCCGGCGCCTCCGCCGCGCATTCGCGCCTTCAATTAGACGCACAGTTTTCGAGAGCGGCGCTCACGTGCTGCAAAGAAACTCCCGATAGGATGCGATCGTTCTCCGGATACATTCGGCCCAAGAAAAACGCGCGAGCAGATCGTTTCGCGCCGCTTCAACTTGGGCCGCGGAAACATTAAGAACTTCATTGACCGCGGGCCCAAACGAGTCCGACTCAGACAAATCGAATCCGCCGGGCGCCCTCGAGCCCAACACCTCTTCGACCGCCGTCTGACGGACATAGACGACAGGCGTGCCAACCGCATACGCCTCGATCGCCGGCAGGCCAAAGCCTTCGATTTCGGAGGGAAGAATCAAAGCGCGGGATCCCGCAATTGAAGTTCTAAGTTCCTCCTCCGACTGCGGACCCAACAATTCGATGTTGCTCCGCTGCGACACCATCCGTCTGACATCCTCGGTAACCGAGCCGACGATGATGAGCTTCGTCTTTGGCAAATCGAGCGCCTGCCAAAAACCAACCAAGGTTGCAGTTTGTTTGTGCGGTTCCTGCGAGCCCAAGTGAATCACTTGGTCCAATTTTTCGCCTCTAAACAATGGTGCGGACTCCCATCGGCATCCCTCGTAGGTGACTCGGATGGGGGGGCAAACCAAACGATGGCGTGCGCAAAATTCCCGAATCGCGGTCGCGGAAAATTCGGACACTGTCAGGACGAGGTCGAAACGCGGCAACGAGCGCTTGAGAACCCACAGCCAATAGGCAAAGGCGGATTTGCTCCGCGAATTCGGATATTTGTCGATGTAATGCTGCAGAATGAGATCGTGCACCGTTCCACAGACGAGACTGGCTTTCGGGCGCAGCCCCGGCAGAAAGCCTTTGGGATAATGAACAATCGGGAACGGCGGGACCCAAAGTGGATGCAGGAGATCGGCCAGCATGCGGCCAATGAAATGATCGGTTCGAAAAGGGAGTGTTCGCCGCCGAACATCGATCCCCGCGCGATAGGATGAGTGAGAGACCAGGGACGAAATTTCGAATCCACCGATCTCGCCAAGTGCACGCATCAAGCCGCTGGTGTATTCGGTAATGCCGCGGCTCCGGTCGCGCTCAGGATTCTGATCAGCGAGGTAAAAAAGCGCTTCCATCCGAGATCGCGACGGGTTTAGGCGAGGGTTGCGTAGACCGAATCAGACTGATACCCAGAAAGCATGCGCACGTCAGAGCTTCGGGCGATTTGCCAGAAAGGAGAAGGCGAGATTTTTCTGGTCTCCGCGTATGTCTATCGGCCGTTCACTATCTACGTGTCGCGTCTTTACATCGCCCTCGGCATTCGCAGCAACACGATTACGTTCCACAGTTTGCTCGCGGGCCTGGCTGCCTCGGCACTGTCGCTCTTTCCGTCGTCCCTTCACTTGATCGAAGCGGCGCTCTGTCTTCAGCTTTACTTCGTCCTCGATCATGTCGATGGCGAGGTCGCGCGGTTCGACATCCATCGCGGCCGGCAGACACCTTCACTGGCCGGAGAGTTTTTCGATTTCTGGACTCACTTTCATACCGTCAATCTCGTCTTTGCTTTCATGGGGCTGGGACTATTTCTGGAAACGGGCCACCTGCTTTGGGCAGTGCTGGGGATCGTTGCCTGTAATATCAGCGGCAATTTTCAACGCATGCCGCTCGCCAATGTTGTGCTCGGTGGAGTCGTGCGCGGTCAAATCGATCTGCGCGATCCAAACGTCGAACCGATTCTGGATGTGTGCTGCGATATTTCGCGCAAGCAGAGGTTCGGCGGCAATCTCAGCCTGGGTCGAAAACTTTACCTTTTTTTTAGCGAGTTTTTTGGATTTCCCGGGAATGTCATCGCGCTGACGATCGTCCTGCTCGTTGACGGTCTTTTCGGTTTTTCCCAGCCGCATTTCCATCTCCTGCGCGCCACCTATCTCGTCTTCTATTGCGCCTACGGGCTGCTCTCGAAAACCGCGCGAACGATTGTCAGCATTCGTCAGCTCAAGGCTGTTCCGATCAAAAAATGAGCGGCTTTCGCGTCCTGCTTCTGGCGGCCGGTTCGTCGCAACGATTGCGCCCGCTGACCGATGAAATCCCGAAAACGCTCCTGCGGCTTAACGGCAAAACCATTCTCAACCACATCATCGGCTGCTGCGTAAGCTCCGGTTTGCACCAAGTCACCCTTGTGACCGGCCACGGCGAGGAAAGGGTCAGGGAGGAGTGCGAGCAGATTCGTTCGTCGCATCCGCAATGCGACTTCTCCTACATCCATTGTCCGGAATACGGAAGCATGGGAAATGTGTATTCCCTTTACGTGGCAAAGCCGCTTTTTGGCGAACCTTTGATCCTCATCAATTCGGACCTCGTTTTTGCCCAAGGCGTCCTGAGCAATTTGCTGAGCGACCCGCACGAAAGCGCCCTGGTCGTCGACGATCAAAAGCAGCTCGGGATTGAAGAGATGAAGGTGCTGGCCGAGAACGGGGTCATTACTTCCATCAACAAGAGCCTTGAGCCGGGGACGGCCCAAGGGGAGTACATCGGCATGAGTAAGTTATCGCCGGGCATTGGGCCCGCCTTGGAAAGCGCTCTGCACCGCCTTGTGCAATCGGCGCCCGAGAAATATTACGAAGACGCCTTTCAACTCCTCATGAACGACGGAATTTGCTTCTCCATGGTCAGCACCGGCGGCGCGCCCTGCATGGAAATCGACACCTTCGATGACCTTGCCGTGGCCAGAGAGAACGCCCACTTATGGGTCTAGAGAATCGGACGGTCACCGTTCCGCTCTTCCTAAAGGTGGGGAGCGGCTTGCTGCAAAAAGCACGTTCGATCGTTACGGATTACGGCGACGATTTCGTGCGTCCCTTCATCATCACCGATCGGCGCAACGCGCATCATGCCGAAGAGCTCCTGCGTAATTCCTGGCCTGATGCGAAGGCCCACGTGATCGCGAACAACTCGCTTGCGGAGTGCAACGCGATTACGGGGATCTCGAATTTGGCGGAGTCTGATTCGATCATCGGCTTTGGCGGCGGACGCGCGCTGGATGTCGGAAAATACGTGGCCACGACTCAGTCGCTCCGATACGTGTCGATTCCCACGGTGCCTTCGCACGACGGGTTGGCCTCGCCTGTTTCCGTGCTCAGGGATGAAACCGGTCGCAGTAAATCCGTGGGCGTTCACATGCCGATCGGCGTGCTCGTCGATATGGAGCTGCTGCGGCAAGCGCCGAGAGAAAGCATCCTCGCCGGGACTGGCGATATGATTTCAAATCTTTCCGCAATCGAGGACTGGCGCCTGGCCGAAAAAGATATCGGCGAGCGCGTTGATGATTACGCGCTTCTCATTTCCAGTCAGAGTGCGCAAATGGTCCTGCGGCACTTGGAAAAAGGTCTGGCGATTGATTCCGAGACCTACCTCGAAGTGCTCGTCGAGGGTCTCATCCTATCCGGTATCGCGATGAACATTGCGGGCACCTCGCGCCCGGCGAGCGGCGCCGAGCACGAGTTTTCCCACGCAATCGACGCCCTCTTCCCGCAGAAGGCCAAGTATCACGGATATCAGGTTGCCTTGGGGACGCTGATCGCACAAAGACTTCGCGAGAAAGACATTGGCAAGCTGAAGGAAATCTTCGTGCGGATTGGCCTGCCGGTTGGATACGAGGATCTTGGGCTTGATTTGCAGGAAGCAACCGCCGCCCTGTTCCATGCCCCGATGACACGGCCGGAGCGATACAGTATTCTAAAAAAACGAGCCCTCACCGAGCCGGAATGCGAAAGATTGCTCCGGGCGCTATAAATGATTCTTGATTCAAGAGACGATTGCCTCTTGCCTAACGATTTGTGAAAACAATCGCTCTGCTCGTTTTGCTTGCCACGCTCGTCGCTCCCAGCCCTGCGTCGGCGGCCGGAGCGCACGATCAGACCCTGCGAAAACTGAGCGCCGATTTTTGGAATTGGCGGGCGAAATCCGCCCCCTTCAGCGGCGACGATGTGAATCGCATGGAACGCCCCGGCGGGACCCGCGACTGGTCGCGCGCGGCGATCGAGCAACACGGCAAGGACCTGGCGGACTTTGAAGCGCGCTGGGAAAAGATCGATCCGAGCAGCTGGACGATTCCCGAAGAGGTGGATTATCGGTTGATCGGCTCGGCCCTCGCCCGCGTGCACTGGGAGCTGGAGATCAACCCCCGCTGGAAGCGCGATCCGAATTTTTACCTCGACCAGACACTGACGGCTCTGGCCGAAGCGTTGACGGTTCCCGCGCCTTATGACGAATCGCGGAGCCGGGAAATCCTCACCCGGATCGAAAACATTCCCTCGATCCTGGGGCAGGCGGAAGAGAATCTGGCAAAGCCACCCGCGCCGTTTGCAAGCGTCGCCATCCAAAGCCTGGATGGTGTGCGGGAGCGTCTGCGCAGGATGGCGGGCGCGCTCTCAGGATCGACAACCCTGAAGCAGGAGGAGATCAATCGGGCGACCGATCGCGCCGCGGACGCGCTCGAACATTTCCGTGCGCATCTTGAAAAATTGTTGCCCTCACTTCCGCAAGAGACCGCGCTCGGCCGCGACGCCTACGTTTTCTTCCTCAGGAACGTCGCGCTCTATCCGTATTCGCCCGAGGAAATTTTGGCCATGGGAAGGCAGGAATGGAGTCGCGCGGTGGCGTTCGAGGCTTACGAGAAAAATCGGAACAAGGATGTGCCACCGCTGAAAATCGCCGACAACCTCGGCGACTGGATCAAAGACGCAGCGGCGCAGGAATTGCAGATCCGCCGCTTTCTCGACGAGCGCGGTATTCTCACCGTCCCCGCCTGGGTTCAACATTACACCCTGCGATCGACTCCGGAATATTTGCGCGCGCTTGGCTTTACCGAGACCGACGACTTCACTTCGCCGGCGCGTTTGCAGGAAAATTGCATTCGCTACGTCACCGAACCTTCGGAAAATCTCGGCTACTTCATGCGCGCGACGGCGCAGGATACGCGGCCGCTCACCGTCCATGAGGGAATTCCCGGCCACTATTTTCAGCTTTGTCTTTCCTGGAAACAGGAGGACCCGATCCGGCGCCACTATTACGACTCGGGCGCAAACGAAGGGATCGGATTTTACGCCGAGGAGATGATGTTGCAGGCCGGGCTCTTCGACGACAGCCCGCACACGCGCGAGATCATTTATAATTTCATGCGGCTGCGCGCCCTCCGGGTCGAGGTGGACGTGAAGCTCGCGCTCGGGCAATTCACCCTCGAGCAGGCGGCAAAATATTTGCAGGAAAAGGTGCCAATGGACCAGGCCACGGCGCGTGGGGAAGCGATCGCTTTCTCCACCGGTCCGGGCCAGGCGCTCACCTACCAGATCGGGAAACTACAGATCACGAAATTGCTCGCCGAAGCGCGGATGAAAGATGGTGACAAATTCAGCCTGCGCGCCTTCCACGATTTCGTTTGGAAGAACGGCAACGTCCCGATCGCGTTGCAACGCTGGGAATACCTCGGGCCGAGCGCGGCGCCGGGCCACTTTCCCGAGAGTGCAAAGCCGTTAGGCCCTAACGATCCGCCGGGAGGCCGTTAATCGACGACTTCGAGCCCCATCTGGCGGGCGGTGCCGGCGATGATCTTGAAGCCGGCTTCGTCGTTGCGCGAGTTCAGGTCTTTGGCCTTCGTTTTGACGATGTCCATGATCTGCTTGCGCGTGACTTTGCCGACCTTCGTCTTGTTCGGCTCTTTCGAGCCGGCGGCGATGTTGGCCGCCTTCTTGAGGAGGACCGCGGCGGGCGGACTCTTCGTGATGAAGGTAAAGGACTTGTCCTTAAAAACCGTGATGACGACCGGGAGAATGTCGCCCGCCTGCTTTTGGGTGGCGGCGTTAAATTCCTTGCAGAACGCCATGATGTTGACCCCGCGCGGTCCGAGCGCGGTGCCGACGGGCGGGGCGGGGTTGGCTTGTCCGGCGGGAATCTGAAGTTTGATGTGAGCTACTATTTCTTTGGCCATGTTTCTTAAGTTTTAAGTTTTAAGTTTTAAGTTTTAAGAAGCTGCTACGCTCTCTTGCTTAACACTTAAAACTTAACACTTCACACTCGCGGCGTTAGCCGCGTTCCACCTGCCAGTATTCGAGTTCGACCGGCGTGGCCCGGCCGAAGATCGTGACGGAGACGCGCAGCTTGCCGCGTTCGGGATCGATTTCTTCGACAATGCCGCTCTGGTTTTGGAACGGGCCGTCCGCCACTTTGACGGTCTCGCCGACTTCGAAACTGACCTTCGGTTTGACCTTCTCTTCGCGTTCGCGCATTTGCGCGAGCATGTTGTCGACTTCCGACTGGCGCATCGGGATGGGGCGATCCTTGGTCCCAGCAAAGCCGATCACGCCGGGCGTCTCGCGGATGAAATACCAGGTGCGGCCGATGAGCTGATTCTCCTCGTCGAGCAGGTGCATGTTGACGATGAGATAACCGGGGAAAAACTTGCGGGTCGTCTCGCTTTTTTTGCCGCGCTTGATCTCCGAGACGCGCTCCGTGGGAACGAGGACCTCGTAGACGACGTCGCTCATTTCCTCGGTCTTGACGCGTTTCTCAATGTTCTCGCGCACTTTGTTCTCCTGCCCGGAGAGGACGTGCACGACGTACCATTGATCTTTCGCGGCAAGGGTCTTCGGCATGACTACAAGCGAACGATGAAATGGATGACGTTGACGAGGATAAAATCAAAGAGCGCGATGTAACCGCCGAGCAAGAGCATGGCGATGATGACGACAATGGTGGAGTCGTTCAGCTCCTTGTAGCGCTTCATCCCCTTCTCCTTCAAGTCCCAGGGCCACGAGGCTTTTTGCAGCTCGAGCCGGACTTCGGAGAAGAAACTTTTTGTTTTTGCAATCATGAGGCGCGTTACAGCGTGGAAGAGTTCAAGAGTTGAAGAGGCAGATTCAATCGGCTCATTCTTTTCGGTTTAACGCTTTAACTCTTTAACCCCTTCAACGGCCTTCAGCCAAACAGGTCAGGAGGGACTCGAACCCCCAACCGACGGTTTTGGAGACCGCTACTCTACCAATTGAGCTACTGACCTAATTTTGACTCGTTTTAACTTAGTCCAGAATTTCGCTCACGCGACCCGCGCCGACGGTTTTGCCGCCTTCGCGAATGGCGAACCGGATGGTTTTTTCCATGGCGATCGGCGTGCCGAGCTCCAGTTCGACCGAGACGTTGTCGCCCGGCATGACCATCTCGACGCCTTCGGCCAGCTTCACGCTGCCGGTCACGTCGGTGGTGCGGAAATAAAATTGCGGCCGGTAATTGGTGAAGAACGGCGTGTGACGGCCGCCTTCTTCCTTCGAGAGAACGTAGACTTCCGCCTTGAACTTGCGGTGCGGCTTGATCGTGCCCGGCTTGGCGATGACCTGGCCGCGCTCGACGTCGTCTTTCTTCACGCCGCGGAGCAACACACCGACGTTGTCGCCGGCGCGCGCTTCGTCGAGAAGCTTGCGGAACATTTCGATGTCGGTCGCGGTCGTCTTGGCGGTGTCGCGGATGCCGACGATTTCGACTTCCTCCATTTTCTTGAGGATGCCGCGCTCGACCCGACCGGTCGCGACGGTGCCGCGACCTTCAATGTTGAAGACGTCTTCCACCGGCATGAGGAAAGGTAGATCGACCGGACGCTCCGGCACGGGGATGTAATCATCGACCGCGGCGACGAGCGCCTTGATCTGCGCTTCCTGTTCGGGGTCGCCGTTCAGCGCCTTGAGCGCGCTGCCTTTGACGATCGGGATGCTGTCGCCCGGATATTCATACTGCGTGAGAAGATCGCGCACTTCCATCTCGACGAGGTCGAGGAGTTCCGGATCATCCACCATGTCGGTCTTGTTCAGGAACACGACGATCGAGGGAACGCCGACCTGACGCGCGAGCAGGATGTGCTCACGAGTTTGCGGCATCGGACCGTCGGCGGCCGAGACGACGAGAATCGCACCGTCCATCTGCGCGGCGCCGGTGATCATGTTCTTCACATAATCGGCGTGGCCGGGGCAATCGACGTGCGCGTAGTGGCGCTTGTCGCTCTCGTATTCCACGTGCGCGGTCGAGATCGTGATCCCGCGCTCTTTTTCTTCGGGGGCGGCGTCGATCGAATCATAAGCGCGCGCCTGGGCC
>JBBQHV010000068.1:0-8430 GCA_038324295.1 Chthoniobacterales bacterium | reverse complement strand
ATCGCCACCCACGGCCGGAGCATCGAGATTCTCGACGACACCCGCGCCTTCCGAGAATTGACGCCGGAGATTCTGAGCAAACCGGCGCATCTCTTCTCGGTCGCGCCGGTTTTCGGCCGCTACCTTCTGCCTGGCTTCGCCGGCAACCACGGCAAAGGCGTTTACCGAGGGGAAAATCCGCCGGAAGGCGCCCTCCTCACGGTCTGGGTGAAAGAGTACAGCGGCGACGAAGTGAAGATTGCGATCACGAACGCCGCCGGCCAGCCGGTCGCGAATCTGAAACTTTCCGGCGCGCCCGGCTTGAGCCGGGTGAACTGGAACCTGCGTTCGACCGAAGACGTGCTGATCAAGTATGGCGGCGACGATCCGGAGAAATTCGTTCCGAGCGGGGATTACACGGCCGAGCTGAGTTACGGAAAGGTGAAGGTGAAACAAACCTTCCACGTCGAGATCGCGCCCGGCATTATCACTCGTTAGGCTGGCCCGCGCGCCTGCTTGATCTGGTCGCGGGAAGGCACTCTGACGCAGCGGCTATGTCGTAGGAATTTTACCTAGGACGTGATCTACTTCGCCCCCAATTGAGCGCAGGAAGCGGAAGAACGAACACTTTCTTCACGTTCATGATCCAGCCTCTCATTAATCCCTCAACCCTTTCCGCCGCGACCGACGAAGCCCTCATGAAGGCGATTACCGATCGTCATCAAACCGCCCTGCGCGAGCTCTATATGCGCTACGGCAAAACGCTCAAGGCGGTCGTTTCCCATGTCGTGCATGAGGATGCGGAGGCGGACGATGTCCTCCAGGAAATCTTTCTCCAGATCTGGAAAGAGGCAGCCAATTATTCACCGCATGCGGGCAAGCCACTTGGATGGGTGGTAACCCTGGCGCGGCGCCGGGCGATCGATCGCCTGCGCCGCCGCCAGGCTTATTGCCGGGCGAAGGATCGTTTCGAGAGTCACATCGAGCAGCAGCCCGAGTCGTGGGTGCAAAACCGGATCGACGACGACCTGATCCGCTCTGACATGCGGCGCTTCCTCGAGCGGCAGATGAAGACGCTGCCCACCTATCAGCGCGAAGCGATCGCGCTTTCGTTTTTCGAAGGGCTCAGCCACCGCGAGATCGCGGCCCGCACCCAAACGCCGTTAGGCACAGTGAAAACGCGGCTCGAGCTCGGCCTGCGCAAGCTGATGACTTGCGTGCGCCCGTTGCGCCGCAAAATTTAGCGCGCTGTAGCGTGCGCTGTCTCAGCGCACTTGCCCGCGCGGCCAACAAGTCGTCAGATCCCCCCCGAGCCGGTCCGCTGAGACAAGGGCGACAACGGCGTCGCGTTGAGCGAATGAAAGTCGTTAATCATTCGCCGCCTCTTCCCTCGCGTCGTCGTCGTCGTCGTCCTTGTCGGGCTCGATCTCTTCGTCGGCGACGGAGAAGCGGCGCTTCCGTTTGTTCGCCGGCAAAGGCGAGAGCGTCATCGTGATATTGCGCCCGGCCGCCTTCGGCTCCATCTCGACCTGCGCCATGCTCGCGAGATCGTCGCGCACTTTGTGCATCAACTGCATCCCAAATTCCTGGTGCGCCATCTCGCGCCCGCGGAATTGCAACTGCACCCGGACCTTGTTTCCCTTGTCGAGGAAATCTTCGCCGTGCCGGATTTTCGTGAGGTAATCGTGGTCGTCGATGTTGACCCGAAATTTGATCTCTTTCAGCTTCGTGCCGGACGCTTTCTTGTCCTTGATCTGCTTGGAGATGTCGTAACGGAATTTTCCGAAATCGACGATCTTGCAGACGGGCGGATTCGCGGTCGGCGCGACTTCCACCAGATCCATTCCCATGCCCTGGGCTCGTTTGATCGCCTCGGACAATTTCATGACGCCGAGCTGCTCGCTGGTTGCGCCTAAAATGACCCGGACTTCGCGCGCGCGAATCCGGCCGTTAACACGAATTTGTTGTTGCAGAATGAATTATCTCCCGGCCGGCGCAAGGGAGTGAGACTCGACGCCGTCGTTCTTGTTGGTCGCACCGCCGCCGGCTCCCCGTGGAGCGCGCCGCACTCATCTGGTCGCCGCGCTTGCGAGGGGACGCGCCGACCGGTTCGCGACAGGGCCCGAACCGAGGGGAAGTTGTATCTCACATCGGGCAAGTGGCAAGGCGTTTCTGAGCTCAAGGAGGCGTCTCGCCGAAGTGCGCGGCGTGCGCCTCATAGCCGACGATGTCGTCGAGCATCGCATCAAGTGTCGCCGCGATGGGAGCTGCTTTGGCGAAGCCGGAAAAAACCGCGCGATCTCCAATCGGAGTGTCGATCACGAAGGTCGGACGCTGGGTCACATTGAGGGCGTGAAATTCCGCCGTCGTCTCGCGGATCCGCGCCTCGGTTTCGGGGGCGCGCGCGCGGTCGAGTAATTTCTTTTTCTCCAGGCCGGCCGCGTCCGCGCCGATCTGCGCCGCGACTTCCCATTCGCGGATCGGTTTTCCCTCGAGCAACTCCGCCCGGCTCAACGCCTGCCAGACGCGGTCGTCCTTCACCCCGAGAGCGCGGGCCGCTTCCGCCACGCAGTTCGGCTCGGGATATTCTTCACGACCGACCTCATGCCAGCTCGTCTTTAACATGACGGGCGAGCGCATCAGCATTCCGCTGCGCCGATAATACCAGGCCATCTGCTCGTGCGTCGGCGGGAGGCCGCTCTTATCCATGAGCGCGATCTTCCAGGTGAAGTCGACCCGGTCGCGGTAGCGCTCCTGCAATTGCTGCCAGGCCGGAATCGCCCAATGACACCAGGAGGAAATGACATCGAGGTAGTTGGTGACGGTGAGTCGCATAGGACCTATAGGTCGCATAGGACCCATAGGTCGTATAGGTCGCAGTCTTGATCGATCTCAATCACATCCTGCTCTTCATCGCGCTCGCTTCGTCGGCCATCTTACTCGGGCGACTCGTCCAGCTGCGCAAGGCGCGCCAGCCAGGCTGGATGGCGGCGGCCATCATCGTGCTGGTCGCGAGCGGCCTCGCCTGGCTGGTCGTGCCCTCGATCGCGGGTTACGTGGGAGGGACTTTCTGGGGCTTGCTCCTTCTCGGGCCCTCGCTCGCGGAGAGGAAAATCGCCGATCTGCTCGTGGAGAAACGCTATTCTTCGGCCCGCCGTCTCGCTGTCGTTAGGCGCGTTCTTCATCCCTGGAACGATGCAGCCCCTTTGCCGCCGCTGCTCCATGCTCTCGAGCTGGCCCGCGCCGGAAAACTCCCCTCCGCGCTCGACGAACTTGCGCGGAAGCGCGCAGAACCAACCGCCACCGGCCGGAGCGCGATCGCCTTTACCTTCGCGCTCACGGAAAACTGGGCCGGCCTCGTGGAATGGTGCCGGCGCGATCTCACTGTCACGCGCTTGCCCGCAATCCGCTCTCTCTACCTGCGGGCGTTGGGCGAGATCGGCGCACTCGACGATCTCGCCTGGGCCTTCGCCGCCCGCAGCCAGACGCTGGAGCCGCGCCTCACGATGTCGGCGCCCTTTGCCCAGGAGTTGATCTGCCTTTTCGCCTTTGCCGGGCGCACCGGCGCCGTCGTTAGGCTGTTTCGCGGTCCGCTCGCTCGGTTGCCGCGTCCGCATCAGCAATTCTGGATCGCCACGTCCGAGCTGGCCGAAGGCAGAACCGCCGCCGGCGTCGAGCGCCTAACCCGGCTGGGCGGTAAAACCGGCGACGCCATCCTCGATCGCGCGATCAGGCGCCGGCTGGCCGGTGCCTCCATCTTTCCCACGCCCCGACTTTCGGCAGCGAGCGAGAAGTTACTCTCGCGTTTCATCGCGGAAACGCCGTCCGCGCCGGCCGGCCCCGCGCAGCGCGATGCGCCCGCGGTCTGGGCGCTCATTTTTCTCAACCTCGCGGTCTTCGGGCTGGAAATCCTGGCCGGCGGCGCGACCAACGGCCTCACCCTCCATCGTCTCGGGGCGCTCGAGCCCGCCGCGGTCGTCGTGCAACACCAATACTGGCGCCTGCTCACTTCGCTCTTCCTGCACTACGGGGTCCTGCACATTTCCGTTAACCTTTACGCGCTCTACCTCCTCGGGCCCGCGCTCGAACGCCTGATCGGCTCGGCCAAATTCGCCGCCGGTTATCTCCTCTCCGGCCTCGGCTCGGGCGCGGGAGTCGTCCTCCTCAGTCTCCTCGGCCTAACGAGCGCCGGCCAGGTGGTGGGGGCTTCCGGCTGTGTCATGGGCGTGATCGGCATTTCGGCCGGGCTTCTTCTGCGCCATCGGCTCTCGCCATTGGTCGGCCGGCGCTTGCGCTACATCCTCGTCATCGTCATCTTCCAGACCCTCTTCGATCTCTGGACTCCACAGGTAAGCCTCGGGGCTCATCTCAGCGGGTTCCTCACCGGCGTGCTCGTGGGAATCGTATTTGCGGCCCGGACCCAGCCTAACGACCCCGCCGGGATCGCTTCGCTCTCCGTCGCCGACTGACGGAACGCTTGCTGCTCTTAGTTTTCCTGCCAGAGTTTGCCCTTCCCAGGACAGGCTCGCGGTCATCCGTATGCGAAACATTCAGACCTATCACGTCATCCCGAATCTGCCGGAGCAACTCGAACCGTTGCGCGAGATCGTCTTCAATCTCTGGTGGACCTGGGAGCCTTCGGCGCGTCGCCTCTTCCGCCATCTCGATCCGGAGCTCTGGCACGTCACCAATCACAACCCGCTGCGCATGCTTCAGCTCTCCCGCCAGGCCCGCCTCATCGAGGTGGCGCAGGACGAAGTTTTCCTGCGCGATCTGGCCGACGTTTACAAAGCCTTCAAGAAATATCTCGCGCGCAAGGATACCTACGGAAAGAAGGGGGCCGGGCACGCTTTTAAGAGGCCGATCGCTTATTTCTCCGCCGAGTTCGGTTTCCACGAATCGATCCCGAATTACTCCGGCGGCCTTGGCATTCTCTCGGGCGACCATTGCAAATCAGCGAGCGATCTGGACCTGAACTTCGTCGCGGTCGGCCTGCTCTATCGGCACGGTTATTTCAAGCAGCAGATTAATAAGGATGGCTGGCAGGAAGCTGTCAGCCTGAACCAGAACTTTCATCACCTGCCGATCCGCGAAGTGCTGCAAGAGGATAAGCTCTTGCTCGTGGCCGTGCCGCTGCTTGACCGGCAAGTCTTTGCCAAGATCTGGCGGCTCCATGTCGGTCGGGTCGATCTCTACCTGCTCGATACCGACATCCCGGAAAACGGCGCGGAAGATCGTCTCATCACCGCAGAACTCTACGGCGGCGATCTCGAGATGCGGATGCGGCAGGAGATCGTGCTCGGTGTCGGCGGAGTAAAAGCGCTTCACGCTCTCGGGCTGCAGCCGGAAGTCTATCATATGAATGAAGGCCACTCCGCCTTCCTCTCGCTCGAACGCATCCGGTTGCACGTGGCGCAGGACGAACTCGACTTCTACTCCGCGCTTCAGCTCGTCGCTTCGGCCAACGTTTTCACTACTCACACGCCTGTGCCGGCGGGGAACGACGCTTTCCCGCGCGAGATGATGGTGCGCTACTTCGGCGGTTTCGCCACCCAGTTAAAGATTTCCTTCGACGAACTCTTTCACTTTGGCCAGACCACGACCGATCCGGTGGCCAGTTTCAGTATGACCATTCTGGCGCTGCGCACCAGCCGGCACGCCAATGGGGTCAGTAAATTGCACGGCGAAGTGAGTCAGTCGCTCTGGAAGGATGTCTGGGCCAAGGTGCCGACCCATGAGGTGCCGATCACGAGCATTACCAACGGAATCCATACCAAGACCTGGATGGCGCCGGAGTTTTCCGCCCTTTATCACAAGTATCTCGGCGATTGGGAGGAACATCTGACCGAGCCCGATTTTTGGCGCGGAGTCATCGACATTCCCGACGCCGAACTGTGGGAGACGCATCAGCGACTCAAGCTGCGCCTGGTCAACTTCGTGCGCGACCGGGTGCGGGCGCGGCGCGAGCGCCTCGGCGAGTCGCCGGAAGCGATCCGCGCGGTCCACTCGATTCTCGACCCGGAGATTCTCACGATTGGTTTCGCCCGCCGCTTCGCGACCTACAAACGCGGCGCCCTGCTTTTTAGCGATCCGGAGCGGCTCCTGCGGATGTTGAATAACCTGGCGCGGCCGGTGCAATTCATCTTCGCCGGAAAATCGCACCCGCGCGATGAAGGCGGGAAAGCTCTCATCCAGGAAGTCTATAAGCTGACCCGCGAGACCGGTTTTCATAACCGCATCGTCTTTGTCGAGGATTATGATACCTACATCGCGCGGCGTCTCGTCCAGGGCGTGGACCTCTGGCTGAACAATCCTTTGCGGCCCCTCGAAGCGAGCGGCACGAGTGGGATGAAGTTGCCACCTAATGGGGGATTGAACCTGAGCGTGCTCGATGGCTGGTGGTGCGAAAGCTATAACGGCAAGAACGGTTGGGCGATCGGCGCGGAGATCGAAGGGGGCGCGATTGATTTCCAGAACGAAGTGGACGCTTCCAGCTTGTACCAACTATTGGAAAACCAGATCATCCCTCTCTACTACGCCAAGCCGGATGGGAAACTCCCGCTCGCCTGGCTCCAACTCATGCGCGAGTCGATCCGGAGCGTTACGCCGGTCTTTAACACTCACCGGATGGTGAAGGAATACACGGAGCGCCTTTACCTCCCGGCGGCCAAGGCGCACATGGAGTTTTCCCGCGATAACAGTCGCGCCGCCACTGAGCTGAGTCAGTGGAAGGCGCGGATGCGCAAGGACTGGCCGCAAGTGCGCATCCTCGATGTGCAGATCGCCAATCCCGACCGTCAGAATATCCAGGTAGGCGACGCCCTCCATCTCTCGGCCAAAGTCCAGCTCGGGGCGGTCGATCCGAAACATGTGCGCGTGGAGGCTTACCACGGCGCGGCTGAAAATGACTCCCTGCCCAATCCGAGCGTCACCGTCCTGACCGAACGCGGTCATCTCGGCGAGAACGGAGATTACCTTTACGAAGGGTCCATCCCGGCGACGGAAAGCGGGACTTATGGTTTTAGTGTGCGGGTGGTTCCGACTTATCCCCATCTCCTCCAAGGTCACGAACTCCGGCTTATCGCCTGGAGTTGAACCCGTCCTGTTCCCGTTAGTCGCTAGCCTGGAGAAGGGTTTCCCGGCTGGGAAATCTTTTTCGACAGTGAAAACATCACTTGCTCTCTCTTTGACTTAGCTTATAACTGCGCCATGGACTTATCTGTAAAACAATTGGAAGAAGCAGTGGCGATAAGACGACAGATCGACCAACTGCAAAGCAGACTCTCGAACGTGCTCGGACGCTCCGGTGGGTCAGGTAGTGGTGCGAGCAGTGGCTCGAGTGCTGGAACAAGTTCCGCCAAACCCGCGCGGGGCGGAAGGCGTCGGCGTCGTGGTGGCCTTTCCGCCGCCGGTCGCGAACGCATCGCCGCGGCAGCGCGGGCCCGCTGGGCGCGTACGAAAGCGAATGCCGCGAGCGGGAATCAAGGTGGGAGCAGCGCAAAGAGCTCCAGCTCCAAGCGCGCCGGCCGAAAGTCCGGCAAGAAAGGCGGCATCAGCGCAGCCGGCCGGAAGAAACTCTCGCAGATGATGAAAGCCCGCTGGGCGGCGCGACGCAAAGCGCAAGGCAAATAGGATTTCGTCAGCTTAAGGCGCCGGGAGCCGCTTTGTAACTGAAGTTACAAAGCGGCTACGGTGCGAATAAAGTCGGGGTAACCGTTCGCATCGTGAACCGCTGCGCTCAACTTCTCGAGTCGGGCATCGTTAGCCGGCTGTGGCAAAGTCACCGTTTGCCGCAGGCCATTCTCCCCAAAAACCACTTCATCCCACTGGATCGATCTGATCTGGGCATTGAACCGAGCCACCGCGCGTCCTCGGAAATAAGCGCGCGTCTCTGGCGGCGGCGCAAAAATCGCGCGCTTGATTTCCTCTTCGCTCACGAGGCGCTGCATCGCCCCCTGGCGGACCAGCTCATGGTAAAGTCCGCTCTCCAGACTGACACTGTGATACTCCAGATCGATCGATTGTAGCCAGGGATCGCTCCAGGCTAACTGCTCCTCTTCCTGCAGCGCCGCGAGTAATCCCCTCTTCGCCACCCAATCGACCCGGTCACGGCAGAGCGTGACATCGCGCTCGAGATCATTCAGGACCGTCTCCCATTCCCGAAGCAACCAGCTCACTTCGGAGTCCGCCGCTCGTTCTGACCTTTGCGCGGCTGCGAGATAGAGCCGCTGCACCTCGATCGCCGATATCTTGCGCCCATCCCGCAACTCAATAATCCAGTCATAAGTCTGGTCGCGGCTGATCGACTTGGTCGCGCCGATCGGTTGAGCCAATTCAATTTGCGGAACTTCAGCGCGCTCGATCAGATCCAGCACCAGCGCGGTCGTTCCCACCTTCAAGACCGTCGCCCACTCACTCATGTTGGAGTCTCCGATGATGACATGGAAACGG
>JBBQHV010000067.1:0-8440 GCA_038324295.1 Chthoniobacterales bacterium | reverse complement strand
GACGGGGTGACACCCCGTCCTCCCCGGAAGAAGAACTGCGCGCGTACTCAATCAATCGATCTCGTACAGCAAAATCGAGGTCACCAATCTGGACGTGCGGAAGCTCGGCCCTCCGGAGGGACTCGCCGCGGCGAGTCCAGTGTGGCGCTAAAGAATCTCCAAGACTTTGCGCGCGGCGTTGTGGCCCGGGATTCCGCTGACCGCCCCGCCCCGATGTGCGCTTGAGCCGCAGAGGAAGACGTTCTCGAATTCGGTCTCCACACCCCAGGTGCCAACCTCATGGTTCGTCGTGGCGAAGGGAAAAGTCGGCGCGGATTGAAAGATGTTGCCGTGATAGAGCCCTAACGACTCCTCGATGTCGACCGGGCTTTTGCTCTCGATGCAGGGCCGGCCGTCCTTCGCCAGGGCGAGGCAATCTTCCAGCGGCTCGGCGAGCCACTTGTTAATGCCGTCGAGAAATCTTCGCTCGGCGGTTTGCGACATCTCTTCATTCTTCCCGGCAAAGAGCGGCCATGGCGTGTCGAGACCGAAGAGGGTCAAAGTGTGAAAACCTTTCGCGCGCAACTCCGGACTCAGAATGCTGTCGTCGGTCAGCGTGTGACAGTAGATCTCCGACGGCAGCTGCTCGGGCAGCTGGCCCGCGCGCGCCTCCTCGTAACTCCGGTTCATCTCGGCGTAGCCTTCGTCGATGTGAAACGTTCCGGAGAAAGCTTCCTGCGCCGAATAACGCGTCGCCTTCAATATCGGGAGCCGCTTCAGAAGCAGGTTGATCTTGAAAACCGAGCCTTCGTCGGTCGCATCGGGAAGATAGGTCCTATAGGTCTCATGGGACCCATGGGACTTATCGAGCAACTGCGCGAGCACATTGCGCCCAAAATTCACGAGCAGAAAACGCGCGCCGACTGTCTGCGCTTTTCCGTCGTGCTCAAACTCGACGCTTCGCTCCTGGCCCTCGAGATCGAGCGCACGAATCTCCACACGAGTCAAAATCTCCGCCCCACTCCCGCGCGCGGCCTCCTCCAGCTTCCGCGCGACCGCCCCCATTCCACCGACCGGCACTTTCCATTCGCCGGTTTTGTTGCCGATAAGGTGATAAAGAAAACAGCGATTCTGTAACAATGTCGGATCGTGCGGCTCTGTCAGGACGCCGATTTTCGCATCCGTGAAGACGAGGCCGCGGAGCAGATCGTTCTGCAGATAGCGCTCGAGCGCGCTGCCGAGCGGTTCCTCCGCGAGACTGCGCCACGCTTCGCGACTCAGTTCGTCGCCCTCGAATCTCCGCGCCATTTCTTCTTTCGAAACAAGCGGCTCAAGCAGGGAATCCCACGTCTTCTCCGCAAAGGTGCGCGCGAGCGCGTAGAACTTCTTCATCTGCTCGAACTCGTGATCGCTTCCCGTGAGGGCGACAACCGACCGGCGACTCGTTGCCTCGGAGACGTTGCTCAAGAGCAACCCATCGTGCCGGCCGTCTTTTAGATAAGGAGTGAACGATCCCGTCGCGCGCCGGCGCAGTTCGAGATCGAGGCCAAGCTCACGAATGATTTTCTCGGGGAACAGACTAACGAGATAGGAATAACGCGAGAGCCACGCGTCGTAATCGGGAAAAACCTTCGTCGAAGTCGTGGCGCCGCCGACATAATCATTCTTCTCCAGGAGGAGGACGCCAAGCCCGGCGCGCGCGAGGTAAGTCGCGGCGACCAGGCCATTATGACCGGCGCCCAGGATGACCACATCGTAACTCGGCTTCATCGCAGGATTGCGCCCGCGCCCGGGGTCAGGCGCGGGAGTCGGCTAGTGACCCACGATCGTGACCGCCGGTTCGTTCCTGAAAGCTCCCGGTGTCGTGGAGCGTCCGGTCCCATTAATCTCATGTCGATCGATGATCCGGACCGGCGAGAAAGTCGTGCTCCCGATCGAGCGGAGCTGGATGCGTTGCGGGATGAGGGAACCGGTCACGAAAACCAATTTCTCCTTGGTTTGGCCGGCGCTGGGAGTTGCCTTTTGGCCCGCCGGGTCGGCGAAGGCACTTCCTCCGGCAAAAAAACCGATCGCTCCAAGCAGCAGAATCGTTCTCATGCCAGAGCGTAGTGCCGCCGCGCAAAGCGGGCAAATGACTGCGGGCCGCAGACGGCCGCACGTGAAACGCCGAAACTGGTGCAGCGAGTTGCTTCGCTCTATCCCCGGCGTGGAGGGTCGAGCGAGACCGCGGCGTCGCAGGAGCTCCGCCCTCCACGACGATGCGCTCTCCTTGGCGCATCGGTCCCTGCGCAAATCCATTTTCCGCTGAGACAGCGGACGCTACAGCGCGCTCCTCGCAGTTAAAACTTTTTCGTTAGGCGAACGTAAACGAACCGGCCCGTGGCATCGTAGGTGAAGCCCGGATAACCGACTGCGTTCCCGCCTTCGCCAGAGGCAAAGGGCGGATCGTCGTCAAACAAATTATTGCAGCCAACGGTGATGACGGTGCCCCTCAGGAGAAGCGCCCCGATTGAATGGTCCACCGTAGAGGTCGAGACGGTTTCCGCACTAACGACCCCCTTGCCGGACTCTTTGGAATAGCCCGGCACAGGTTTGCTCTCGACCGGAATGAGAGCAGTGAAGTCGTATGATGCCTGGAGATCGAACCGGACCGTGTATTCGACATGGCGCGGCACGAGATTGGGATCGAGTTCGTCGAAGCCATCGATGTAGTGCACCGTCCCGACAATGTCGAAGCCGTTCCAATTCCAATCGAGGCTGCTATCAGCCTTCCATTCATAGAAACCCTCATTCGAAGCACCGGGGTTGGTGGTGAAGCCTACGAGGTTGCCGTCGCCCAGACCCAGCCCTAAAGCCGTCTCTCCCTGCGGAAACTCAAAGTTATACAAATAGGTCGCCTGAGTTATCGACGTGAAGGTGCCCCATCCGGTTTCCTTTTGGTAGAGGAGGGTGAAATCCACCCCGTTGGCCTGTTGCGGGCCGAGATTCCGATTTTGCGTGATAATGCGAGTAATCCCGCCTCCGGCGTCGCGCTCGACTGACTCACCATTGAGGAGCGTTCCCAGTAGCTCGCGGGCCAGCACTTCATCGGCCGGGGAGGAGCCAATCACCTTGTCGCGATCGATCCCCCAGAGATCAACGGAAAAGGTCAGGCCCGAGAGATACTTCGGCGAATAAACTGCGCCGACGTTATAGGAGCTGGATTCCTCGGGTTGCAGATTGGGATTACTGACCACGAGAACATTTGTTTCCGGTTCGAAGGCGCCGCCATTCATGGGATCGTGCGAAAGTTTGAGGCCAGAGATCGGCGCGGAAAAGAGCTCTTCCAGACTCGGCTCGCGGAAGCCTTCACCCCAGGTCGCGCGGAGCGTCAGTTGCTCGTCGAATGGTTGCCAGCGAACGCCAACCTTCGGGACGATCACGTCGGTATCATTGTTGCGGAACGCCTCGTAGCGGCCCGATGCCGTAATGTTGAGGGCATGAAACCCGGGGATAGCGTTCTTCGGGCTAAAGAGGGGAATGTCAGTCTCGGCATAAAATGCGTACGACCTTCTGCCGCCATTCGCCGACGGCACTGGCGAGTTCCCCGAGATATCCCCGGCCTGATTCAGCGGGTCGGGATTTTCATCGAGTGTTTCGCGGCGGAATTGGCCGCCAAAGGCCAGGCCGATGCCGCCTGCGGGCAATTCAAAAAGGGATGTCGTGTAGAGATTAGCATCCAGGGTCGCGAGCTTGGAGGTATCCGCATCTTTCGGATGAACCGTGGCATACGCCACCGTCGCGTCATTCGATGGAATGGGGGCGGCGCGATAATCGCCGAAAGGATTGAACGCGACCGTGGTGCCAATGTATTCGGACGAATTCGGATCGAAGATCGGATCAGCCTGGTTCAGGATGCGATTGAATCTCGAGATGGAGACCTGCGTCCCCTCCTGGACGTTTTTGACCTGGCTGTAACGGAAGCCCGCGTCGTATCCCCAGGTGCCATCGAAAAGCTTGTCGCCCTTTACTCCGACCGTGGTGAGAAAGGCGTCGGTTTCGTTATCGAACTTACGATTTCCGAATTCAGACAGACGCGCGCGGCTCCCGCCGGAGATGATCTGGTTGAAAGGATTAAAGGGATTAAACGCTCCCGGAGTGACCCCGGTTTCGGCGTAGGTCGGGCCGCCGAAGGGCGTGGTGCCGGCGAGATTCGGTTCCCGCGGTGGGATCGCGAGGGTCACCTGGCCCGCGGTCTGGAACGACCCCGTCGCCGGCGGAGCCAGCTCATTGTGGCTCTGGACGTTTTGATACATGACATCGCCATAAACAACGACCTGGTCGCCGATGAACTTGTGCTCGAAATGCGTGTAGCCGCCGTAGCGCTCGGTGGAAGGAAACGAGAGGGAGAACTGATTGAAGTTAAAACCGTTGGCTCCCGCTCTGATGCGCGAACCGCTGTAAAGAAAATCGCTCGCCGGAGCCAACCCATTCGTGAAATCGGGGGCGGTCGCGAATTGGGTGCCCGTATCGCTCGGGAAGACGGTGCCGCCGGCCTCGGCTACGGCGGCATTGCTCAACTGAAGATTATAGGGGCTCGCATTCGAACTCAGAAACGGGGGTATGGCCGAGTAACTGCGGTCGCGGTTGGCGATCGCGTTACGATGATAATAGTTCACCACACCGGAAACCTCGGTCGTGCTGTTGCCGACGCCGAAGATGAGGGAGGAAGAAAAAATTCCCGAGTCCTTCTCGGTCGTGTTGCCGTATTCGATCGTTGCCTGGGCGCCATCAAAATAATGACGCATCTTAAGATTCACGACTCCCGCGACCGCATCCGCGCCATAGGTGGTGGAGGCGCCGTCCTTCAGAATCTCGATGCTTTCGATCGCGGCCTGGGGAATCGAGTTCAAGTCGACAAACATCGCATTGACCGAGCCGGGGTTATTTCCAACCGGGTAGGGAGCAACCCGGCGCCCGTCGAGTAGGACCAGGGTCGCTCTGGAATCAAAACCGCGCAGGGCAATCGCGGCGGCCCCGACCGCGGTATTGGACCCGTTCTCGTTGTTCGAGACCGGCACGCCGTTGGAGTTTGCGACCGGCAGATTGCGCAGAAACTGTTCGGTGGTGACCTGACCGGATTTCTTAAAGCTTTCGCGATCGTAAGTCAGGACCGGGTTGGTCCCGACTTCCGCGGCGCTCGGAATATTCGAGCCGGTCACAATCACGCGTTCGGTCGAGAACGCTGCGCTGTTGTCTGTCGCCGGCACGGCGGTCCCGTCGGCATTGACCGGCGCAATCTGCCCTTCGGGAACGGCCGCGGCCGCGGCGGCTGGTGGATTGGCGGGCGACGCGGTTGGATGCGGGCTGACGGCGTCCTGGGCGATCGCACTGGAGGTCGCCATGCATAATATCGCTCCGCTCACGGTCAGAGCTCTGTGCAAGAATCCCGTCACCGAACGGCTTGATTTATTCATATATTTGTTAGGCTTAACGACCCGTTTAGAACTTTAGGCGGAAGCCGACAAGACTTTTCTTTGATCGAAAAGTCATTTTTTTGCGACCGGCAAAAGCTCGGTTTTCCAGGCCTCGCTTTGGCCTGACGAAAAGGAACTTGAGCGAGGACTCTAGCGCCCGGCGGCGAGCCGCTGCAGCGTCAGCCTAACGAGGTCCTCGGCGGTCTGCACTTCCGTCTTTCCCTGCTCCTGCACTTCGCGCACCGCCTTGTGCGCCTCGACCTGCCTGTAGCCGAGCGCGATGAGGGCGAGGACAGCTTCGTTGGCCTGCTCCTGTTCCGGGGTCGGCGCATGCGCCCCGCTCGCCACTTCCCAGGCAGCGGCCACCCCCAGCTTGTCTTTCAACTCGAGGACGATTCGTTCCGCGGTCTTCTTCCCGAGCCCGCTGATTTTCGAGAGCGAGGCCACGTCCGAATTCACGACCGCGCTTTTGAAATAGCCCACGCTCATCCCGCTCAGGACCGCGAGCGCCAGCTTCGGCCCGATTCCGCTCACGTGATTGACGAGGAGCCGGAACAAATCGCGCTCCGCCGCGGTCATGAAGCCGTAGAGAATCTGCGCGTCTTCGCGCACGTGCAGATGGGTCAGGATCCGGACCGTTTCGCCCGGCGCGGGCAGCTTGTCGTAGCTCGAGAGGGGAATGAAAACCTCGTAGCCGACGCCGCCGACATCGACGATCGCCTGGGTCGGGAGCGCGTTCGTTAGGCGGCCGTGCAGGAAAGTGATCATGTTGTTTTCAGAATCAGCGTCAGCTCGACCCAGCGGCCTTTGGCGACGTTGAAGCCGCGGGTCGAGAACTTCCGATAACCGCTCGGCAGGGTCGGGTAAAGTCGTTCCGCCAGCTTCGTCGATAGAACCACGAAATGCGGCCCGTCCGTCGCGAGAAATTTCTTTACCTCGTCCGGCGGCAGGCGGCCGACATCGTAACCATGAATGCGGCGACGAAAGACCCAGACCAGACTCGGCTCTTCGAAATCGCGCGCGGAGAAATCCATCGCCGGTTCCAGATACGGTTCCGCCTTTTTGAAGAGCGCCGTCGCCGGGAAATAAGGCGCGGCCAGCGGGAAACCGATGAGAGCGAGAGCGAGGCAAAAAGCCGCGGTCGCAAGCGACCAGCGGCGCAGTTTCGTCACGGTGACGCCCGCCTCGAGCCAATGCCGCGCGAGGAGCAAAGCCAAAAGCGGAAACGCCGGCAAGGTGTAGTGCGGGAGCTTCGTGCGCACGACCGAGAAAATAAGGAAGACGCTCAGGACGCCGACGACGAGATAGAGATCGAGCGCGTCGCGCTTGCGCCAGAGGCGGCGGGTCAGCCAGGGCAGTTTTACCGACCAGGGCGCAAAGCTGAGAAAGACGGTGAGGAAATAAAACGGGAGCGAAGCGACCGCCTGAATGAGCGATTTCCCGCCGTGCCCTTCCATCGCGCCAAAGGAACGGCCGATGACGTGTTTGCCGATGCCGACGGCGAGAAATTCGCCCTGCGTGCGAAGGAGCGCAGGGACGCCCCAGAGCGCAACGAGGAGGAGCAGGAGAAGAATCCCCCTAACGAAAAGAAAACGGCGCGAAAAATCGGGGACCGGTCTTAGGAACTGCACGATCGCAACCGTGCCGAGCGGGACCCAGCCGATTGGACCCTTGGCCAGAAAAGCGAGCGCGAGGGAGAGATAAAAAATCCACCACCAGCAGCGAGTGTCGTTAGGCGGAAGCGCCACACTCCGCCAGGTCCCACCGAAGCGATCGTGCAGCAGCTCGTAGCCCGCCCAGTAGGCGAGCGTGACGAAAAACACCAGCCACATGTCGGCGGTGGCGGCTTTCGCCATCATGAAGGTCTGCAGACAGACGGTGAAAAAGATCGCCGCCCACCAGCCGGCCCGCGCCATTTGTAAACGTTTTCCCCAGACGAAAATGACGAGCGCCGTGAGCGCGGCCGCGACCGCGCTGGGAAAACGGGCGGCGAAATTGTTCTGACCGAAGAGGCGACAGCTCGCGACCTGACACCAATAAGTGAATGGCGGTTTGTCGAAGCGGTAATGATTATTGAAGTAAGGCACGACGTAATCGCCGCGCTCGATCATCTCGCGCGAGGCCTCGGCGAAGCGCGGCTCGTCGCGATCGACGAGCGGAAGCAGCCAGGCGCCCGCGAGATGAAAAAGAAGCGCGCCGCAGAAAAGAGCCGCGAAATTGCGAGTTGCAGGTGACAAGAGCTGGATTCAAAGATGGCAGCCGCCGAAAGACAACCGGCAATTTCCCGATGAAGAAAATCACGCCGGTCTGGAAGTGGCTGTTCGTTCTCCTCCTCGCCACGCTCGCGATCGTCGCCGCTTTTCACTTTGACGGCGCCGTGCGCGCGTGGGTGATCGCGCATCCGAATCCGACCGCGCGGCAGTTCATGCGCAACGTCAGCCGCTTCGGCGACTGGCCGGAGCACGTGCTTGCGGGTTTGCTGCTCGTGGCGATCGCCTGGTGGCGCGGAAGCAAACGCTGGATGCGGATCGGCCTAACGATGCTCGTGGCCTGCGCTCTCGCCGGTCTCGTCGCGCGCGGAGCGAAGATCGCGACCGGCCGGGCCCGACCCTCGGTCAAACAAGAGCTTGGCTGGAACGGCCCGCGCCTCAGCTCGAAATACAATTCCTTCCCGAGCGGTCACACCGCCGCGACGGTCGGCTTTTTCGGCGTCCTCCTTTTCGTTAGGCCGCGGGTTGGTCTTTGCCTGCTCCCGATCCCGCTCGTCATCGCGTTCTCGCGCATGTACGTGGCGGCGCACTTTTTCTCCGACGTAGTCTGCGCCGCGCTCCTCGGAATTTTCTGCGCCTGGCTTTGCACGCGCTGGCTGCTGCCGTCTCTCAACTCTCAACTCTCAACTCTCAACTCATAGAAAGCGGAGGGGGTGGGATTCGAACCCACGAGGGCTTGCGCCCTGCCGGTTTTCAAGACCGGAGCCATCAACCACTCGACCACCCCTCCGAGGT
>JBBQHV010000066.1:0-8510 GCA_038324295.1 Chthoniobacterales bacterium | reverse complement strand
CGAAGTGCCGCGAAGGAAGAGTTTCAGGATTCATCGCGCAACAGGATCGCTTCAATCTGCCGGACGGAATCGCGCCAGCTCATCGAGCGGGTGCGCCGCAGCCCGTTTTCGACCAGCTTCTCTCGCAGCGCTGTGTTCCTGAGGAGCTCGACGATTCCGTCCGCCACCGCCTTCGGATTCTGTTCCACCAACCACGCGTCCTCGCCGTGGGTCAGGACTCCGTCCCAGCGTTCGCTCGCCAGCTCGACGACCGCGCAACCGCACGCCATCATTTCGAGCGGAACAAATGATGGGTTGGAAAGCGAGAAAACCACGCCCACCGCACAGCTGGAGAAAAGTGTCGCCAGCTCTTCCTCGCCAAGTTTGCCACGATCGATGAAAGGAAAGGCAGGCAACGGGGCAAGCTTGTCGGAGCCAAAAAAATTAATCTCCACTTCCGGGCACTGCTCGTGGAAATGTCGAAAAGCCTCGAGACCCAACTCATAGGCCCGCCGCGGCGTAGCGGGCCGGGCGTAGAAGCAGACTTTTTGCGGGGTCGAGCGCAAACCGGGGCGCGGCCAGTAGGTCTTCGTATCGACCGCGAAATCGAAGTGATCGGCCCTGGCGTCGTAGCGGCTGCGGACGAGCCTGGCGAGCCAGGGGCCCAGAGTGATGCAGCGCAGACCGGCCCGGTAGGTCGCTTCCGCCCTTGCATAGATCGGCGGATCGTTCGGATAGAAAGAAGGTTCGAAATCCTGCACGAGATAGTAACGCTTACCTCCGTTAGGCAAGGCGAGCAGGTTCTCGGCGGTGGGCCAGAAAGTGGCGAAGGTCGCATCCGCATCCCGCACTGTTCCATCCCAGCGCTGATATCCGGCGCGGGAAGGTCCAAAGTGCTGGCGGACATATTCGCGCACTTGTTCGCTGCTGAAGTCATTCATCAGGTCATAGGCCACGACATAGACCTGACAGTCGTGTCCAAACTCCGCGAGGTAACGAATGATGCGAAAGATTCCGACATCTCCGCCCGCCCCGGGGAACGGCTCGGGAATCAACCAGTTCAACTTCAGCACGGCTGGAGCGGAGCCAGCGACCCTCTCGACGCAACCCGCCCGTCGAAGAATAGCGGCAAGGTCTGCCGTTCGCGCTCGCGCAGTGTAACTCTGGGTCACTGTGCTGCGGGCGGCTTCGCCAATCTCAACACGCTTTGCGGGTTGCTTGATGAGAAGCTCAAGCGCGCTTTCCCATTCGTTATTGGCGCCCGCCAGAAAGCCGTTCACGCCATCTTCGATCGCGTGAGTGAAAGGATCGATCTTCGAAGCGACAACGGGAAGACCGAGCGCGCCAGCTTCCACGAACTTGATCTCACTCTTGGCCCGACAGAAGACGTTTCCTTTTTCAAGAGGCGCGAGGGCGATATCCATTCGACTCATCAACTCAAACCAGCCCCGCCAATCGGTCAGCGGGAATCGCCGAATGCGTTTGCCAAAGCTGGCCAGAGAATCGGGCAAGCTGAGAGGTCCGGCGATCCATAGCTCTACCTCGGCAAACTGCCGCATGATTTTCGCCAAAGCCGAAGCTGCTTCGGCGAAGTCGATATCGTGGGTCGCAGTGCCGCTGCCGTAGCCAAGCACGACCTTTTCCGACTGGGGCCGTCGGCTACGCGCTTCGTAGAGCTTGTCCGCAAGAGTGGTCATGGCCTTCCCCAGCGCATTGCGATGGAGATAGGCGGGTTTGCCGTGCGCGGCGGCGAGTTCCGCCAGAAGCGGCGTCGCGGTCAGGACAAAGTCGGAAGCCAGCAGCGTCTCGAGATAGGATTCAACCCCCCGGCGATACTGTTGTTGATCGCCCGGCGAAAGCTCTGCGACCGCGCGATGCCATTGGATCAGGTTGGGCTCGAACACCAGATCGTCGGTATCGAAGATAACTCGCTTGCCCGACTCCTGAGCGCGCTGGATGAGTCGGCGGAGCGGCGCGCTCATCGGCAGACGATAGAGCACAATCACGTCGTAACTCAGGGCTTCGTCCGGTTCGATCGCCGCTTCCGAGAACCATTCCGCCGTCTTCGCCTCGTGACCGAGCTTCTCTAACTGTTCCTGCAAGTGAACACAGCGGTAAAGAGTCGTGGTCGCGATGGGACAGCCACTCGCGATGAAGAAGGATGACTTACCCCGTCTGATTTTACGACGATCGACCCCGAAGAGCGTGGCCTGTGGCTCGAAACCCTCGTAGAGATGGCCGAAGCGCTCGTGAAAATGACGGACCAGATCCAGCTCGAAAAGATTCGTCATGCCAAGCATGGAGATGTCGTGCTGGCGGTAGAGACAAAAAATATTCGGGACAAACCCGACGCGCAGACCGCGGCTGACGAAGCGCAGCCACATATCGTAATCTTCCCAGCCAAACCAGCCGATCTGGTTGAGGTGATTATCGTAACCGCCAAGCTCCAGAAGCACGTCCCGCCGGAAGAGTGCCATCGCATCGACATAAGGTTGCTGCACGAGAATCTGCGGGTCCCAGTCGTAGACGGAGAGCAGCCCGACGCGATTCGCGGGCGTGCCGCGAAAGCGGCAAAGCAGGCTGTAGGCGGCCGCGCGATTTTCGAGCGAGATGGCATCGAATAGCTCTCGCAAAGCGCGAGGGAAAACCAGGTTATCAGCGTCCATCATGAAAACGTAGGGCGCCCGGGCGATGCGGGTGCCGACGTTTCGGGCATCGGCCAGGCCGGTATTGAAGCGCTTCGCGACGACCCGCATCGGTAACGCAGTCCGCTCCTGGCAGAGGAGCGCTTGCGCGAGGGAATCATCCGTCGAGGCGTCATCCACGACGACAATTTCGATCGGCCTGGCGAAGAGGATGGCGGCGCGTTCGATACTGCCGATGCATTCGGCGATGAACTGCGCGTAGTTGAAAAGCGTGATGACGACGGAGATGGCCGGTGGCTCGCCGCCTTGAAACGGGCCGTTGTCGTGCAGCGTCCAGACGCTCTCGCCGGCCGTCCGTCGCGCTTCCTGTTCGTCGAAACGCGCCCGATACGCGGTCCGTTTCTCGATCGCCTCGGCACGTTGCGCGGCCAGCATTTCCTCCGAGGGAGCGGGAGCCGGCTGCTCCAGCGCGAGCGGAGCCGGATGCAGGAGTTCGCGCAGATCAGCCGCGGCCGCCTCTGCGAAGGCGCGTCGTTTGAGCTGGGCGAATTTCCGCCGCAGGTCGCGCGGTAGCGGGGTGGCAGCCGCATCCATCGGCACGCGGCAGCCGGCCGTTTCAAATTCGCGTAGAAACGCCTCGCACATCTGCCCCTGGCGCAGGTGTTTTTCCACGAACTCCGCTCCCTGGCGCGCGATCCGGGCGCATTCGCCCGGGTGCTCGAGGTAATATTCGCAAGCCGCGATCAGGTTCTCCGGCTCGACCATGATGAAATGCTCGCCCGGAACGAGCGCGCCATGTCCTTCGCAGGTTTCTGTAATGATGCAGCAGCCGTTCGCCAGCCCGATGAGCATGCGGTGCCATTCAAAATAGCGCTGCCCGGAGTAATGCAGGTTGAGCAGAATCTTCGTGTCGGCGAGGAGGTCGTTGCGCCGGCCGGCATCGAGATAACTGCGCGTCACGTCAGTCTTGGCGAAGTGCAACGGCACAAAGCGGAGGTGGCAGCGATGTTCGGAAAAAAAGCCGGCGTGTTCCGCAAAAAACTCTTCGCGGCGCGGCGTGAGGGAACCGAGAAAAGTGATCTCCGTCGCGCGCTCGGCCTGCGCTTTCAAAGCGGAACCGCGCAGCATCGGATGATAGCCGAGCGCGAGGTGATGACAGCGCACATCGCGCGCGCAATAAGCGAGGACACCGAGCGGATGGATATCAGCCACCCCCTGCGCGTGCGGCGTCCAGGGCAGGTTGCTCTGAAACCAGCGGGTCTCGGGCTGTTCCGTGCAAAGAAGCACGGCGCGGCGAGCGAGGCGGCGCGCCTCCTCCCGCGAGTGCTGCCCGGTCAGATAGAGATTAAAAAACTCGTGTGGCGTGACCACGATCTGGAGAGTCTCCTCAGGCGGATTTTCCGCCGGCGGCTGGTCGAGATGGAGCACCGCCTCGCGACCCAGTTCGCGGAATCCAGCTGCGACCAATTCCGCGATTTCGAGAATGAAAAGGTTCGATTTACTGGTGGCAAAGAGCTCCACCCGACGGACTGGACCAGAGCGGGCCGTCGGCCTCGTTTCGGGTGCGCGCGCTGCGCGTGCCCCCAGATCCTTGCCGGAAAAGGAGCGTGCCAGCGAAGAAAGGAGCAACTGCCGCGTCCGCGGGAAACCGACACGGGCAAGACTCCGCAGGGGCAATGCCCGGACGGTTGCGACATGAAAGGTTCGCCAAACGCGGGTTTCATCCAGCGCCTGCATCCGCAATTGCTGCCGGCCTAACGAGAAAGAGAATTCGAAAAGGAATCCGCTCGATTTTGCCGCGGGCAGATCCGGAAAGGCGGCGGCCGCATCCGGCCGGGTGCGCTTCCGCCGCGCCTTCACCACGCGCTGGCGGGAGAACCTCCTTTGCACGAGTGCACGGATCCCGTGGATGGGCCGGCCATCCCGGCGCAGAAGCCAGCCGCTGAGTTGCTGTTCCGCGTCGAAGAGCCGGGATGGAATCGGCTTGTCGAAGTGAAACACGTATTCGGCGCTGCCCGGCGCCTTTTCAGCGCGGCTCATTTTTTCCAGGGCCTGGTCAGGCGGGGCGGGAAAGCGGGAGTGAAAAGCTCTTCGTCGAGCGAGAGGTTGGGATTGTAAAAGGGATCGCGCTGCAGGGTCTCGCCCCACTTCGTGTTCATGTATTCGACTTCCGCGAGGAAGCGGGATTGCTTTTCGCCCGTGTCCTCCAGCCCGCGGCTGGCCGATTCGTGATGAATGAGCTCGGCGTGCGGCGTCCAGACGATCGCGTAACCGGCCGCGCGCAGGCGCAGACAGAAATCGATGTCGTTAAACGCGACCGGGAGGTGCGCTTCGTCGAATCCGCCCAGCTCTTGATAGAGATCGCGCCTCACGACCGCGCAGGCGGCCGTGACCGCGGAAAAATTCTGGGTCAAATGCGCGCGGGAAAAATAACCGTCTTCCTTCCGAACCCCGAGATGGGCATGGCCGGCGATTCCGCCTACTCCGAGGATGACGCCGCCGTGTTGCATCGTCCCGCCCGGATACCAAAGACGCGCCCCCACCATCCCCACCCGCGGCCGCAGCGCATGGCTCATCATTTCGCTCAGCCAGGAGGCGTTCATCACTTCGATATCGTTGTTGAGGAGCGCGACGAAGGGACCGCGCGCGAGCGCGACCCCGCGGTTGTTCAGCTGGCTGTAGTTGAAAGGCCCTTCACTCCGTTGCACGCGCACCCGCTCCTGTTGCGAAAGCCTGGCTAGATATTCGTGCGTTTCGGGTTCGCGACTTTCGTTGTCGAGCACGATGACTTCGAAGTTTTCATAATCGGTCCGCGCGAAAATGCTCTCGATACATTTGCGCAAAAGAGCGGCGCGATCGCGCGTCGGAATCACGATGGAAACGAGCGGCCGCGTCGCCGGGAGCGCGTATTCCACCCGCTGATAACAACCGTGGTGCGGCACGACGGTTCCAGCGATCCCGCGGCGGTCGAGATGCTCCTGCACCGCGCGCTGCGCCGCCTGCTGGGCGTAGGGCTTCGCGGTTGCGGCCGCCGCGGTGCTCTCCTCCTCCGCCCGCCAATGATAGAGCACCCACGGGAGGTGATGAATCTGCTGCGGCTCGATCTGCTCGAGAGAGCGGAGCGTGAGGTCGTAGTCCTGTGAGCCTTCCAAGCCAACCCGAAAACCGCCGATTCGCCTAACGAGTTCTGTGCGGTAAAGCGCAAGGTGGGAGACGAAATTTTGCCCGAGAAAAAGCTCCGGGTTCCAATCCGATTTGAAGTAGGGATCGAAGCGGCGGCCCCGGCGGTCGAGTTTATCTTCGTCGCTGTAAAGCAGCTGCAACCCGGGATTCTCCTGCAACGCGAGCGCCGCGAAGTAGAGCGCGGTCGGCGCCAGTTCGTCGTCGTGGTCGAGGAGCGCGACAAACTCACCCTCGGCGAGCGCGAGGGCGTCGTTCGAAGCGGCTGAGATGTGCCCGTTTTGCAAACGGCGCATGACCTTGATCCGGCGGTCGCGCCGCGCGAATTTTTGCAGGAGCGGCCAGATATTTTTTTTGGTCGAAGCGTCATCTGCGACACAAAGTTCCCACTCCGGATAGAACTGCGCCTGCACCGACTTGATGGCGCGTTCCAGCCACTTCGGATTGGAATTGTAAACCGGCAGGAGGACCGAGATGAGCGGTCGCTTCTGCAGACCCGAGATCTGCCGGCGAATCGCGCGCCGATCGGCCGCGCGCAATCGATCGTAGCGCCGAATCCAGAAAGCATAATCGCCTACCGCCTCGTGTTCCTCGTCGAATTCCTCGTGCCAGAGCGGCCCGCGCACGGGATGAACAAAGAACGTCTCCCACGGCCCGTCGTCGCCGCGCGCTTCCAGGATCAGCTCCCCGCGACCCGGCGGGACGAAGACATCGATCGTGAAACCACTCCCTAACGAACCCGGGATGTTCCTGAAGAGGACGGCGATGTCCGGACGCACCAGACCAAAGCGCGCCTGAAATACCCTCCCGCGCAAGCGGGCGCGGAGGGCGCTGAGCTCCGCACCGGAAGTCGCAACAGACCAGCCGGAGAGGCGCAGATAACGAATCTTTTTCGTCCAGACCGCCGGTCGATCGAGCCAAAATTCGATCCGCGAATTGGCCCCTGGATTGGGGATGAAATACTTTACGTCCTGGGGCGACTCTTCGTCGTTAGGTGCGCCGATGACTTCGTGACTCGCGATCGGCCGCCAGGGGCCGGTCATGTCCTGCGCCTCAATCGTTAGGCGCGATTTTCCCGGCGGCAGCGGCACCGCGAGGGCGAACCCGCTCCGCACCGCGGCCGGCCCATGCGAGGCGGCGACATCAGGCCGCATGATCCCGTAATTGCCGGAAAACTTGCGCCGGCCGATTCGCCCGCGGATCGCGCGGACGCATTCGCCGCTCCGGGTCGCGCACCAGCCGACGAGGTAGAGAGTGCGCACCGGCTTCGTCCAATCGACCGGGTGATTGAACCAAAAGGCGAATTGCTTTTTCGTCTGGGAGATTTGCTTTTTCAGCACATCCTCGGGTCGCGGTCCGCCCTTCCAAAGTCGGGACAGTTTCACGGTGAGGCGGGCGGTTTGCGGGCGCGCAGTTCGAAGCCCGCGGCGACGCGGCTTTGCAAATTCTGCGGGAGAGCCTGCAGAGCGGCGAAGCCGGCCGGGGGCGCCGCGCGCTGATTCCAGAAGTCGGCCCATTCGCCGAGGCGCGACTGCGCGATTTGCCCTTGCTCCTCCGCGGGCAGGTCGCTCTCGCGCACGGCCTCGAGCAGACTGGCGGTGAGAAATCCGAGCATCACGCCGGGCCCGAAATTTCCGCTCACTTCGCAGCGCTCGATCTCGAAATTGGCGAACCAATGGCGCACCCCAAACTCGGTCGCGTTGTAAAAATGATCCGGCGCTTCGTGCAGCGCCTGGAGAAAAGCGGTGTGCAAAAAAAGGCCGCCGCCCGGCTTGAGCACCCGCAGGATTTCCGCTGCCGCCATTTTCGGATCGCGCAGATGCTCGAAAAGATTGAAGGCGAAAACGCGATCGAAAACTCCGTCGCGAAAAGGGAGACGATGCGCGTCGCCGACCACGTCGGTGTGGTGAAAAATCTTGTGCTCAAACTCGACGCAATTCGCATAACGAGTCATGGTCGCGCCTGCGCCGAGGTGCAGGGTAAGGCCTTCCGCGCGCGCGAGGATCGCCTCGAATTCCGGGCCGAGTGGATTGCTTTGGTGTTCCCGGGGCATGATTTCGGCCGCTCGATCGAGGAAGACCGGCACGCCGTTTTGTTGCGGATAAGCGGCGGCGCATTCGGAGCAAAGGAGCGTCTCGGCTCCGCCGCGGAGCGGACTGCGGCAGGCGGGGCAGACGAGGATCGATTCGAGCAACATGGGCGCTTCCGATTTTCGATCAGCCGGCCATCTCGCCTTCGAGCCAGCGATTCAGCCGGCGCCGCCAGTGGCGCCGCGGCTTTTCGTTAGGCCGTCGCGCCACCAGGACGGAGTCGTGCCATTTGTTGCTCTCGTTGTCGTATTGCGGGAGGTCCTCCCATTGCGTCCAAGCCTCAAGCGTTTCCAGCCCGGCGTAGCGCGCCGCCGCGCGCAAGCCATCCGGATAGACGCGCCAGCAATCGACCGGATAACGATGCTCGTCCCCGGCCGAGGGCGCGATGATACAGCAGAGCCCGCCCGGCTTCAGCGCCCGCACCATTTCCCGCATCGTCAGCCAGAAAAATTCGGTGTGCTCGAAGGTTTGCCCTGAAATGATGACATCGGCGCTGCGCGCTTTGATTTCCCGCCAGCGATAGGGATCGCGCAGGACGACGTCGACATTTGTACCGGCCGCCATGTCGATCCCGAGGTAGCGCCAGGGCGGGCGGTCGAAGAGCGGCCGGTAGGAG
>JBBQHV010000065.1:0-8520 GCA_038324295.1 Chthoniobacterales bacterium | reverse complement strand
CGCGAAACCGCGGCCTAACGGGTGAAGGAGCGTCGGAGCGGGGAGCAGGGAGCAGGGAGCAGGGAGCGGGAGTAGGAAGCTGGCTGAAATCCAGAGTTACTTTTGGGCGAGGTAGTCTTTCGCTTCTTGAAGGCCGGGCCTGGTTGTGGCGGGGTCAGCGACTTCGAGGAGGTCGTGGTAAGAGGAACGAGTGATTGATTCGTTTCTCGTGGCGCGGGCAGCGCGGGCGGCGCCGAGCAGGCTATTGAAGCGGCGCGGATAAAGGCCTAACGAACGTTGATAGGCAACGAGGGCTTCCGCAGGTTGCTTCTGTTCCAGAAGGAGATCGCCGAGGAGTTCGGAGGCCGGGAGAGTGGGCGCCGGAGTCACGGCGTGTTTGGGTGTTGCTGCTTCCAGGTCTGCGGCCTGGCGCATAAGAGTCTCGGCAGACTTAGTCTCGTGCTGCGCCTGGGCGAGCCATGCGCTTACTTCGAGATCGAGGACTTGAATGTTGCGCGCGAAAAGGATTTCGCCGGCCGTGCTGGCGGTGGCTTCGAGTTCGCCGAGCCGCTTTTCGGCCTGTTGCGCTTCGGCGAGATTGTTCTCACGAGCTGCTCCGTAGCCGCGGGCAAACCAGGTGACCGCTTCCGGCCAATTGAAACGATCCCAATTGAGCGTGGCGGGCTGGCGCCGAATCAGTGACATCGCCGCCTTCCAATCCCGGCGCTCCAAGGCATACCGCGCCTGAGTCGACGCGAGGTGAAAGGCGGTCTTGAAGGTAGGTTCGAGGTGGGCGGTGGTCTGCAGCCGTTGGAGCTGCGCGGCTGCCTTGTCATCATCGCCTCTCTGGAGATAGGCGTAGATGAGATACTCGAGGGCGTGTGGAAATTCGTCCCAGACATACTGGCCGTGATCGCCCGCGGGATATTCGAGAGCGGCGTCGGCGGCCTGGAGATTGCCGCTGATGACCCGGTCCCAGTCACCCAGCCGAGTATAGATATGGGTCGGCATGTGGAGGGCGTGGGGGTTGTGCGGAGCGATCGTTTCGTATTTGTGCAGAATCTCGAGCGATTCGCGCTCGCGACCGGGCACGTCGTTGGCGTGAATGAGATAATGCATGGCCCCCGGATGATCGGGGTTTTGCGCATAGACCTTGAGCAGAATCGCGGCGGCCCGATCGGAATGGTCTCGCGAGATGCGGTCGGACGGCGCGGTCGCGAGAAGAGCGAGCGCGTAAAAGACCGCTGCCTCAGGATCCTGCGGAAAGGCGGCATAGATCTTTTCCGTGGCCTCTTCCCACCGGCGGATTCGCTGCCAGTAATCGGTCGAAGCCGGCTCCTGGAAAAACGCCGCCGCCGCCGCCAGAAAGAGGCGTTCGCGCTCGGTCGGCGGATCGAGCGCCTCGGCCTTCTGCACTTCGTCCCATCCGCGTTGGAGATCTTTGGGGCCGGGTCGGGTCGGCCAGAGCGGCTGGAAAAGCGTCATCGCAATTCCCCAATGCGCCATCGCGCATTTTGGATCGGTCCTGGCCACTTCTTCGAAGGCGGCGCGCGCCTGCGGATAGGTCATGTGGTGGAGGAGCGCGACGGCGCGGTTGAATTCGATCTGGGCTGGCGCGGAGCAGGAGATAGGAAAACTGACTTTTCCCAGGTGCTCCGCGTGATCCTGCATCGGTTCTGCCGCCGCCTCTTCTCGAGCGAGTGGGAGAGAGAGCAAGAGCGCCGCCACGAGGCAGAAGCCGCGGTGGTCGGGAGCTGCAAAGATGCTCCCATCACGGGTTCGGCGCGAGTGATACACTGGAGCAGGATGATGACTCGCACTCCTGGTTTCAGCCAGCCTAAATCGACTCCGAGGTGGTGAAGATTGAGGGGAGCGGACGGCGGGGCCTGGATGAAAAGATTGCCGGCCGGAAAGGAAGGTCGAAAGCGAAACGATGAAGACTAAAAGTATGGAGCGGGGCAGGGGAGTGATCGCGCGCTATCGGGAGCACCTTCCGCTGACGGAGGCGACGCCCGTGGTGTCGTTAGGCGAGGGCGGCACCCCGCTGATTTTCTCGCCGCGCTTAAGCGCGCTGGTCGGTCGCGGGTGCGAGGTCTTCGTGAAATATGAAGGGCTCAATCCGACCGGCTCCTTCAAGGATCGCGGGATGACAGTGGCCGTCTCGAAAGCGGTCGAGGAGGGGGCCCGCACTTTGATTTGCGCTTCGACGGGCAACACCTCAGCCTCCGCCGCTGCTTATGCGGCGCGCGCTGGTATCAAGTGCGCGGTGGTTTTGCCGGCTGGAAAAATTGCGAGCGGGAAAATGGTGCAGGCGTTCGTCTACGGCGCGCAGGTGGTGGCGATAGAAGGCAACTTCGATCAGGCGCTCGAAATCGTTAGGGCGCTGGGCGCAGAGAAAGACTTCGCGATTGTGAATTCGATCAATCCCGATCGGATTGCAGGACAAAAAACCGCCGCCTTCGAGATCGTCGATGAGTTGGGGGAGGCGCCGGAATTTCATCTTCTGCCGGTGGGTAATGCCGGAAACATCACCGCCTACTGGGCGGGCTACGAGGAATACCGGACCGCCGGAAAAGCGACGCTATCGCCGCGCATGATCGGCTTCCAGGCGGAAGGCGCGGCCCCGATTTTTCGCGGAGAAGTTGTCGTTAGGCCGGAGACGGTGGCGAGCGCCATCCGGATCGGAAATCCCGCCAACTGGAGGCAGGCGAAGGAAGCGATCGCGGCTTCGCAGGGCGCGATCGATATCGTGAGCGACGCGGAAATTCTCGCCGCCCAGAGCTGGCTGGCGAGCCAGGAAGGGATCTTCGTCGAGCCGGCGAGCGCCGCGCCGATAGCCGGCCTGCTCCGGGCCTGCCGAGCGCAAGGCGATGTGCACTTTTGCACGGACTCGATTCCGGACGGGAGCCGGATCGTTTGCACGGTCACCGGACACGGCTTGAAGGATCCCGATGTCGTCGCCTCCGCGATCGCGCGGCCGCGCGCGGTCGCGCCTAGCGAGGAGGCGGTGCGGCGGGCGATCGACGCGGCGCGGAGTTTGCCGGTTCGCTGAGACAGCGAACCCTACAGAAACGTAGCGTGCGCTGTCTCAGCGCACGAAAGGGTGCAAGCTGATACCCATTTGGTTGCGATGACTCATTTGGTTCTGATTCAGCGTTGGCTGGTCGAGCTCCCGTGAGACCGCGGCGTCGCAGGAGCTCCGCCCTCCATTGCTGGTTCGCTGAGACAGCGAACCCTACAGCGCTCAGAGCCTGAAGAGGCGGCGCGGAGTTGACACCGCCGCTGCTTTGGAGAAAACCGAGCGAGCAATAATGGGTTTGATCGTTCAAAAATATGGCGGCACCTCGGTCGGTAATGCGGAGAAGATCCGCAAAGTCGCCGCTCGCCTTCTCGCCACGCAGCGCGCCGGCCATGGCGTGGTCGCGGTGATCTCGGCGATGGCCGGGGTGACGGACGGTTTGATCAAACTCGCGAGAGAAATGTCGCCGCAGCCGAGCGAGCGCGAGATGGACGCGCTCCTCGCGACGGGCGAGCAGGGCGCGAGCGCGCTGACCGCGATGGCGGTGAATGCGCTGGGCGGCAAAGCGGTTTCGCTGAGCGGCGCGGCCGCCGGGATCGTGACCGACGGCGTCCACACGAAGGCGAAAATTTCCCACATCTCGCCGCGGCAAATCAACGAGTTGCTGGCGGAAGATTACATCGTGATCGTGGCTGGATTTCAGGGGCAGAGCCCGGAGGGAGCGATCACCACGTTAGGCCGGGGCGGTTCCGATCTCACTGCGATCGCGCTCGCCGCCACTTTGAAGGCGGATGATTGCCAGATCTACACCGATGTCGATGGCGTTTTCTCCTGCGACCCGCGCGTCGTTCCGGATGCGAGCAAGATCGACGAGATCGCCTACGACGAGCTGCTCGAAATGGCCGGCTCCGGCGCCAAGGTGATGCAATCGCGCGCGGTCGAATTCGCGAAAAAATTCGGGGTCGGTTTCGAAGTGCGTTCGAGCACAAAAGACGAGCCCGGCACGAAAGCGAAAGCGACTCCGGCGAAGATGGAGGATGTGGTCGTGAGGGGGATTAGCCTCGAGCGCAATCAGGCGAAGGTGACGATCTGCGGCGTGCCCGATCGCCCCGGCTGCGCGGGGACCATTTTCTCGGCCATCTCGGGCGCCAACCTGAGCGTAGACATGATCGTGCAAAACGCTTCCAGCACAGGCACGACCGATCTTTCCTTTACCTTGCCGGAGGACGATTTCGCGCTCGCCGAAAAAGTGCTAAAGCCGCTCGTGGCCAGGGTCGGCGCGTCGGACATGACGGCGAAAAAGGGCGTGGCCAAGCTAAGCGTGGTCGGCATCGGGATGCGTTCGCACGCCGGCGTCGCGTCGCGGCTTTTTGCCTGTCTGGGCGAGGCGGGCGTGAACATCCAGTTGATCTCGACCTCGGAGATCAAGATAGCGGTCGTGATCGACGAGACCGAAATCGAGCGCGCGGCGCAGGCGACCCACGCGGTCTTCGGTCTTGCGCAGCGGCGCAGCCTTCCGCCAGCCTAACGAGCTTCTCGCCTAACGATCAGTGTTTCCCGACCTGGATGACGTAGTATTCGCCAACCCCGGCCATCCGAATCTTCCAGCCGAAGAACGACTTGTAGACCGCGGTCGCCGGGTGGTCCTTGGGAGGACCATCGTAACGGGGAGTCCGGTCGGTGATTTCCCATTGTGTGCCATCCTCGAGAGGGATGATCTGGCGCGGGCCGATGCCTCGGATCACCCCATCGACCCGGCTCACGACGAGCTGCAATTTTTCGCGGGTGGCGGCTTTCTTGACCGCCTTCTCGCGATTGCCCTGAATCCAGGCGTTGAGCTTGCCCAATTCCGCCGGGGTCAGTTTTTCCAGACCGGCGGCTTTGAATTCCTCCGGCGACATGGATTGCTGGAGGCTGCCCGATTGATCCTGGGCAAAAAGCGAGGCCGCCCCGCCTAACGAACAGGCAAAGGCGACGAGAAGCGCGGCGAAGAAGGGCGAAAAGCGAGGATGGAGTCTATTCATAAGGCAAGGCGAGCGACGAAGCGGCAGCGTAACAAGCCGCGTCCGCGGGTCAAGAACGGAGCGCTTCAGACGGTCGGGCTCGGCTCGAGATCCTTCCGCATCCGGAGATGGTCGATCTCGCCGAAGAGCTGCGCCGCCCGGCCTTCGACGCGGTAGCCGTGCTGATCGTAGAAACGCTGCGCGCTTTCCCGCGCATTGAGCACAATGGTGCGGGCGCCGGCCTTTTGCGCGCGCTCCTCGAGGTCGCGCAGGATCAGGCTCCCGAGCCCGCGGCCCTGCGCCCGAGGATCGACCGCCATATAACGCACCTGCGCTTCGCTCGGCGAGTTCAGTTGCAAACGACCGACAGCGAGGGCCGCGCCATCCGCGTCGCGCACCATCAGATGAATGCTCGCATCCTCGCGGTCATCGCGTTCCGAGCCAGGCGGCTGATTCCAAGGCGCGCGCAAAACCCGCCAGCGCAGATCAAAATACCGTTCCAGATCGGCCGCGGACGTCGGAACAATCAGCGACGCGCCCTGCAAAGAGGTCGAGGATGGCTGCTCACGCACGGCGCAACATAAATCGATTCAAACACAATGACATTCACGTAGAGGGAACAACTTCTTCCTGTCCTCAGCCTTGTTCCAACAACATCATACAATCAATGTCATATGAAATCGCTAAGACAAGGTCAAATCCGGTAGAAGTTGGACACCTGGATATCGCCCGTCTCCGCGCGAACCACAGCAGCAAACATCACTCGGTGAATGCTGGTGATGGTCTCTATGTGAAATTATTTAGCTATTCCGGTGCGTCGCCGCGCGGAGGCTCGGGAATCTCCGGAATACACCTGGAATACGTAGCGTCCGCCAGCGACAGCGCTGTCATCAAATCCTCGTATGAACCTTTGATGTAGGCCGGCAGACTGCGTTTTGCCAGATAATAGTCTGACCGCTCTTTCCTCTCACGAACGTAAGCAGGATGATTTAAATCCATCGTATCGATCTGAAGACGACCGCGCGCTGTCCACCCGACCACCTCGTGAGTACCGGGATCTTCGAAAAGGTGGACACCGTAGTCAGCTTCTTCGCAAGGATTTATTAAGCGAACTGAACCAGCGCTCGCGGCGACAGGCTTTGTCCATGTGGCACTCTTCATCATGTTGCAGTGATGAGTTGCAAGCATCAAATTCGAGTAGGCATTTCGCCTTTGTCCCCGAAGAGTTGGATCGAAGTGATCTACATCCATTTGGCGAAGGCCGCCGTTGTTCTCGATATGCCGCATTGAGTACGCACACCGGTGACGAAAATCGGCGACTAGATGCCTTAAGGCTCTGTCGCGAACATTATGCTCCTTTAGCTTGCCCGGAGGCCCTGAGCCACGCTTTATCCTCGGGCCGGATGAATTCAACATTGCGGGTTAACACTTCCAGAATCTCTCGTCGAAATTTGTCTTGTCGCCACTGATCAAGAAATACTTCAGGACGGCTGGGGATATGATCGCGCCTAGCTTTTTGGAGTGCCTCGAATTCTGCATTTTCTTCGTCCGTAGCGTCAAGCCGTGCACGTTTGAAGCTCAGCTCAGCGAACCTGCGCGCCGCCGAGGTACTCCATTTTGTTTCGAGAGGGACGTTTATCGACAAATGTCCAGGAGAGTCAGCAGCTAACGACACCGCGTCTATCCTAGGAGGTTGCATGCGGAAGACATGTGCGTTCTCGAACTCGGGCTGAAATGCACTGAGTTTGTCGGACGCGTGACCGATCGAAGCTCCAATTATCGCTGCCGAGCTCACTGCCATCCCTCCTCGGATTTTAGTCTTGAATGTTTTCATAGAGTCCTATCACCCATCGCTTTTGCAGATCGACTGAACACCGCAGAAGTGCTGAGCAAATCGCTGCGACAGGAGCGTTTGACGACCCTGATCTCGCCCGCTCAATTGCCACCTTCGAGCTAAAAGTATGAAATAGAATCTCACCTTCAACATTCGCCATCTGAGCGAGTCCGATGAAATCGGCGGGAACAACATTAGAGCCAGTACCTCGAAGTCGGCATTTAGGGAGTTCCATCATTTCCGGCTGCCCCGCTTTTTCGACGTAGGAAAGCAAATTCTGTTGTGCGTTCTTCACGACGTTCATCGCCACAATGATGATCAGGCCCTGCTGAAGTTCCTGCGCCTCACCATAAAAGCCAAAATGAAGTTCGATGAACGTATCCGCCGGATAGATGCCACAGCGGTCGAAAAACATCAAATTCTTAGCGTCGAAGCTTGTCGCGTCGATCGATAGATTTACGGTTTCCTGCGGGAGCTTTTTCACAGGCTTGCGATGTTGTCATCAGCAGATCGCATGCGCAAGAGAGAAACCTCGTTCGCGAACTGCTGTATCGGTGAGCGCCGCCTCGCGCGGGCCAGCCGACTTTCGGAATTGAGGCGAATGCGCCTGTGTCGCAAGCGTATTGGTGGCACTATCGCCCGATCCGGTTAACCGTCGGAGCTTCGGGCATGTTTTCCTTTAGATGAATTTTCCTCGGAACAAATCCACTGGGACGATCTTTGCCGGGATTTTTCAGAGCCCGGATTCCGGCCGTGCTGTGCTCCGGAATCTGCGGCGGGCCGGATTCCGCCGCTCGGCCGCGCTCTATTCGTCGGCCGCGGGCAAAGTGCGCGTGGATGAAACCGGCGCTTCCGGGATCGCGCTCGTGCTCGCCTCGAGCGCCCTCGCACTCGCGGTCGGGGTTGCGCTCTGCTGGTTGCAATGGTGGCCGTGGGAGACGGATGCGCTTTTGCAAAACGCGCTTGGCTTGGCGGGCTGCGCCCTCTTCGGGGCGGTTTTGGGCTGGATTGTTTTTCATCTCTTCGAGACCCGGGTCGATCCCGCCAGCCTGGCCCGATTCCGGAAAACGATTTTGCCTAACGAGTCCATGGTGGCGGTGGAATTTGCGGCCGAAGAAGCCGCTCGCGTGATCGCGATCCTGCGCGATGTCGGCGACGACGATCCGCCGGTTACCTTCACCTTTCATCCGGCCTCGCAGGTTCCTTTCGATCCGAGCGCGCAGCTTTTGCGCAAGGAAGCGCCCTCCGGCCAGCGCCTCGCGGAAAACGCCGCTCACCTCGCGCAGTCGATGGCGACGGTGCGCGGCCTGCGGAAGTCGCGCGGCCCCTCGCTCCTCCGCCGCCTGCGCGAGAACGAGCGGATTCTAAAGCGAACCGACGCGCGCCTCAGCATCTCCGCGCAGGTCGAACAGAGCGCCGCGCTCTCGGCCGAGTGGCTCCTCGATAATGCCTACCTCATTCAGGAGCAGATCAACGACGTCCGGCAAAGTCTGCCGCCAAAATATTACGAGGAGCTGCCGGTCATCGCGAGCGGCCCGCAGGCGGGATTGCCGCGCGTTTACCGGATCGCTTCGGAGATCGTGGCGGAAAGCGACGCCTCGCTCGACGTGGAAACGATTCGCAATTTTCTCGTCGCTTTCCAGACCGTCTCGACCCTGCAGATCGGCGAGCTCTGGGCGATTCCC
>JBBQHV010000064.1:0-8611 GCA_038324295.1 Chthoniobacterales bacterium | reverse complement strand
TGGAAATTGTCACCTCGTCTCTAACCGCGGATAATAAGTGAGAAAGGATAAGAACTATGAACTCGAAAGATGAAGAAAATTACTGGCGCGCACATCATCATGAGCAGCCATTCGTGAAACCGGGCCATTCCTACGAGCATTACGCTGCGGGGTATCGCACAGGTTACGAAGGATTTGATAAAAACCCGGACAAGAGATTCGACGAAATGGAGGCTGACCTGGCGGTGGAATACAAAAGGCACCAGGCCGCACTCCCGTGGGACGACGCGAGCAGCGCCGCGCGGGCGGCCTGGGACAAACTGAGCGGGGTGATTGCGCCACGGGATGTGTCCCGGGGAGTTAGATACGACTAAGGGCGTCCAAAAAAGTCGTCCGACGGCGGAAATTGTAGGGCGGGCGCTTCGCCTGCCCCGATCCCGAAACAGGGCAGCCGAAGCGGCCGCCCTACAATTGGCTTTTGGCGCCCTCTAAGATTTGGGCGAGACACGGCCGGAAGCGAATCGACTCGTTCCGGGAAAGTTTGACGCAGATCAAGTTTTCAGCACGATTGTAGTTGCGAGCAAAACACATCGGTAGAGCGTAGTAATTAGTGATCTCATGAACGCCCTCAGCGACATCGAAACTCCAGAAGACGTGAAGACGCTCGTCGATGCCTTTTACGCCAAGGTGAATCGCGACGAGTTGCTCGCGCCCATTTTCAACGAGACAGCCAACGTCGATTGGGCCGAGCATCTGCCGAAGATGTACCGCTTCTGGGAGTCGATGCTTTTCGGGACCGGAAATTATCAGGGCGCGCCGTTTCCCAAACACGCTGTGCTTCCGGTGCAACAGGCACATTTCGAGCGCTGGCTGGCGCTCTTTGTCGAGACCATCAATGAGAATTTCTCCGGGGTGAAAAGTGAGGAAGCAAAGAATCGCGCGGTCAGCATTGCCGATACTTTCGCGCTGCGGATGGGCGTCTTGAAAGATCCCACCGGGCTGGGGCGGGTTCGCTGGGCGGAGTGAGAACGAAGCCTGCCGTCGTGCAGACGACGCAGTCAGAGGTATCTTCGTAATTCATGCAACTGACACAGACAGGATTTGGAATGTGGGGTGCGGGGCGCTTCATGCATTACGGCGAAGCATTTGATGATGACAGGTTCATCGGCCTCATTCGCTTCGCCTACGACAAGGGAATTCGCACTTTCGTCACCGCCGACGTCTACGGCGCCGGTGAAGCCGACACTCTGCTCGGTCGCGCCCTCGAAGGAATTCAACGCGATAGTTATTCTCTGGTCGGCGCGGTCGGGCATGACTTTTACGAAGGCGAGCGCGAGGGCTCGAAAGGTTTTCCCCGTTTTACCAATGCCGCTTTGCGCAAGCCGGGCACGTTCGCTGATTACCTGCGCGCGGCGACCGAGAAGTCGCTCTCGCGCTGTCGCGCCGATCGATTCGATCTGCTTCTGCTGCACAATCCCGACGCGACCGGATACACGAGCGACGCCGTTTGGAAGGGGATGGAAAAACTGGAGGACGCTGGCCTAACGAGTCAACTCGGGATTGCGCCGGGACCCGCGAATGGATTCACGCTCGACCTGATTCTCGCGCTCGAGCGGTTTCAAGGTCTGCTCGATTGGGCCATGATCATTCTCAATCCGTTGGAGCCCTGGCCCGGCAGCCTTTGTCTGCCCGCGGCAGAAAGAACCGGGACAAAAGTTCTTACCCGCGTTGTCGATTACGGCGGCCTTTTCCACGATGATGTAAAACCGGACCACGAGTTTGCGCCGCGCGATCATCGCACTTTCCGTCCCGCTGGCTGGGTCGAGGCCGGCTGCGAAAAAATCGAACAGCTGCGTCCGATCGCGGAGACGCATGGCCTGACGATGCTCCAACTCGCCTGCGCCTGGAATCTTCAGCAGGCTGCGGTCGAGACAGTTGTTCCGACGATGATTCAGGAGCCTGGTCCCGGCGCAAAACAAATTGAACGGAAGATCGAAGAACTGGCAACCTTGCCGAAAGTAACTTTCACTTCGGAAGAGTTGACTCGCATCGCCGAGATCGGCGACAACGCGAATTGCATGAGCCTCAAAGGCGCGAGCGCGGAATATGTGGGCGATGCGTTGCCCGACCGCTGGCCACTGCATGCCGAGTTAGAAGCCGTGGGAGCGCGATGGAAGATCGATCCAAGGAAACATCTGGCCTACACCGACCATGCGGCGGAAGCGATTCCTTAGCCGAAGGACTTCAATCTTCGATTTCAGGAAGATAACACGGTGGGCTGGCGCATCTGATCGGCTGATCTTCTTCTTTCTTCACGACCGTTGATGGTCTTGCGGCTGCAACTTTTGAAAGCCTGCGTTTATCGACAGTCGATCGACGGCGGCTCTTCATTCCTCGAGAAGGACGCTTTTTCATCTCGCTTCCATTTTGCGCATCGAGGCACCGAAAGTCCACGTTATCCGCTTTGCGGCGATTTGCGGCAAAGAATTGATCTAAATCAAAACCCAGGAAGGAAAAAGATCGGATAGCAGGGCCACGGCCTCCTGACTGGCGACCTTGCAGAAGAAATATGCGTAAGCGCGAAGGAACAATCGACTTGTTTTGCCAGGAGCCCTTCCGGGTTTTCTTTCCCGTCGGGCTGTTGCTCGGGGCGATCGGGGTGTCGCTCTGGATTCTTTACTACACAGGTCTAACTGCCTTATATCCCGGTGTCTCTCACGCGCGCCTGATGATCGAAGGGTTCATCGCGTCCTTCGTGATCGGCTTTCTCGGGACCGCCGGGCCTCGACTGATGGAGACCCCACATTTTTCCCGCGCGGAATTGCTCATCCTCCTGACCCTGGACCTGCTCTCGGGCGGGCTCCACTTCGGCGGGGCGAATCGCGCCGGTGATGCATGCTTCGGTCTTTGTCTGGCCGTTTTTTTGTTCGTCCTCGCGCGCCGCTTCGTCCAGCGGCAGGACTCGCCGCCGCCGAACTTTACGCTCGTGGCCTTGAGTCTCGTGAACGCCCTCGCCGGGGCCGTGCTCCTCGCGCTTTTCGAAAACGAGGCTTACTCCGTTTCCTACCGGATCGGCGCGGCCTTTCTTCAGCAGGGATTCCCTCTTCTCGCGATTCTCGGCGTGGCCGCGTTCATCCTTCCGCTCTTGCTCAACCTCTCCACAATGGACGAAGTGCCCCGTTGGCGGAAGCTTTCGACTGCCTGGCTGGCGCGAGCGGCTCTCCCCATCGCCGTCGGACTGACGATCGACGCGACGTTTGTGCTCGAAGCTCTCGGCTTAACGAGTCTGAGCGCCTGGCTGCGCGTCGCCGCGATCGTTTTTTACCTCCTCGCGCAAATGCCGCGGATCGGCCGGAGCTTTCTTGGTAACTGTCTCCGACTTGGACTCGCGACGATCGTTCTTGGTTTCGTAACGGAAGCGCTTTGGCCGCAACTGCGGATCGCCGCCTTGCACATTGTCTTCATTACCGGTTTCGCCTTTGTGATCCTTACGGTCGCGACTCGCGTGATTCTCGGACACAGCGGGAATGCCCATCTCTTTACCCGGCGACTTCCATTTCACATCGTGGTGGCAACACTCATGACCCTGGCGATGTTTTCGCGTTTCACCGCCGATCTCGCACCGCGGGCGCGCGCCATTCACCTGGTCGCGGCTTCCGTTTTGTGGCTGGCCGCGATTCTCGTTTGGGCGATCCCGTTGGTTCCCAAACTCACGATCTTTGAAGCGGAAGATTAAACGGCGGAGTTATGCGGAGCGCGCCGAAGTCGGATGTGAGCGCTCTCAGGCCGCGACATGGGTCAGCTCCAGCGAATAATCGATCGCCCGCGCCGAATGGGTGAGCGCGCCGATCGAGACGTAATCGACCCCCGTGGCGGCGACCTGCCGGACATTGCGCAAATTAATTCCACCGCTCGCCTCGAACTCCACTCTCCCCTTCCCGATCGCGACGGCTTCCCGCATTTGCGCACCGCGCATGTTGTCGAGCAGGATCACCTGGATGCCTTTCACTTCGAGGAGCGCGCGCACCTGGTCGAGGTTGTCGGCTTCCACTTCGATCCGCATCTCGGGGCGCTCCGCACGCACTCGCTCGATCGCCGCGGTCAGCCGGTCGAGGCCGGAACGGGCGAGCAGGTGGTTGTCCTTCACCAGCACCATGTCGTGCAAACCGAAGCGGTGATTCGCGCCCCCGCCGGCCACGACCGCCGCCTTTTCGAACTTCCGCAGGCCCGGCGTGGTCTTGCGGGTATCGAGAATCTTGGCGCCGTACTTGCCGGCCGCTTCGACGAACTCGTGGGTGAGCGTGGCGATGCCGCTGAGGCGCTGGAGGAAATTCAGGGCGACCCGTTCCGCAGTCAGAATCGAGCGGGCCTTGCCCCGGATCTCGAGCACGGTCGCACCGCCGGCAACGGTCGCGCCATCCCGCTGCACGATCTCGGTGCGGAGGCCGGGATCGACCCGGCGAAAGACCTCCGCTGCCACTTCCACCCCGGCAACGACCGCGCGCTCCTTGGCCAGGACGCGAGCGGAGGCCTGCTCGTTTTCCGCCACGAAATACTCGCTCGTAATATCTCCCCGGCCGATATCTTCGCGCAGGGCGAGATCGATCAGGAAAAGGTCGTCATCGGAGAAATTCATGGCCACAAGCTGCTTTGGGAAATCGCGCGCCGAGGGCGGCGACAGATGCACGATGGGGAGGAAACCAGCCGCCGACAAGCGCGTCGGGGCGAAAAAAAAGATCCGGGCAGGGCACGCCGCGGAGAAACTTCGAATGCGAGGACGTGCCACCGCCCGAATCGCCTTAACCGAAGCATTTAGACAGCGTTCGTTAGCCGCCGTTCAAACGATTTTGTCGCACCTAATAACAGAGAAGCGGCCACAAGCCCCCGACGCTCACAGAGCGCCGCTACAAAAGCGCCCCCGCCTGTGGACGCTTCGCTCTGCGAAGCGCGAGAGCGATCCCCGTTGGACGTAAAAGAACCCCGATCTTCGCTCACCCCCGCGCTTCGCAGAGCGAAGCGTCTACAGGAGCAACTCGCGCTGCTCGTGGGTCCCGACGCGGGCAGCCTCGTCGCGCACTTCCTGGAGGAGCGACTTGAATTCGCACTTCTCCAGCGCCTCGACGAGGCGCGGGTAATCGGGCGTGATCGGCAGGTCGTCGAGCGGCATCGGCAAATCGAGGTCGCAATCGAGCTGCACCATCCTGCGATTTTGCAGAATGGTTTCCCGTGCGGTTTCGAGTTTGTCGCGGGTCTTCGGCAGTTTCACCCGGTCGAGCCCGGCGAGGAGAGCGTCGAGACTCCCGAATTCCCGGAGCAACTTCGCGGCGGTTTTGCGGCCGAGGCCGATGCCCTTGATGTTATCGACGGCGTCCCCCGAGATCGCCAGGACATCGCCGATTTGCCCCGGCGGGACGTCCCATTTTTTCGTGACCTCCTCTTCGCCTAACAACGCGAAGGCATCCTTCGGCGAAGCCAGATCGGCCTTCGCCGTGCTGTAGATTTTGATCGCGGGACTAACGAGCTGATAAAGGTCCTTGTCGTTTGTCGCGAGGATCACCTCCATCCCGCGTTCGCTCGCGCGGAGCGCGTAGCAGCCCATCAGATCGTCCGCCTCGGTATCGGGCAGCGCGATGTTTTTGAACCCGAGAATGGGAGTGAGCTTCTGAATGTAATCGAGCTGCGGGATCATCCGGTCGGGCATTTCCTTGCGCGTTTCCTTGTAGCCGGGCTGGAGCTCGGTCCGGCGCTGCGGCAGGCCCTGGTCCCAGAGGACGGCGGCGAGGTCGGGCTGGAGATGTTTCAACATGAGCCGAAGGGTTTTGGTGAAACCGAAGATCGCGTTGGTCGGTTCGCCCTTCGAGTTGGAGAGATGGAGGATCGCGAAGTAGGAGCGGTAGACGTAATAGTGGCCGTCGATCAGGAGAAGCTTCACCTGCTTACAGTATCCGATGCCGGCGGAGAGCCAATAGGTCCTATGGGTCGCATAGGTCCCATGGGACCTATAGCCCCTCGCAACCCGTCCTAGTCATTCCGAGGAATCACGGTTAATTGAGCCGATGGCAGAGGAATGGATCGTGCGCGTGCAGGGCAAGGAATACGGCCCGGTCGGTCTCGACGAGCTGCGCGCCTGGCGCGAGGACGGCCGGCTCATTCGAGAAAACGAGGTCCGCGAAGCCGAAAGCGATCGCTGGTTTCCGGCCGCGGAGCTGCCGGAAGTATTCGCGGACGAGCCGGCGCCGGCCGAAATCCCGCCAACGTCCGTTGAGCAAACGACCCTCGGCGGGCTCCTCGCGCGAACGTGGCAGATCTATCGCGAGCGCTTCGGGCAGTTCCTCGGGCTCAACGCGCTCGTCCTCGTGCCATCGGTTTGTCTCCAGCTGAGCGGCGCCGTCGGCGCCGGCGGCGGGGAGCTTGATCTGCGGAACGCGCTCGTGGGTCTGTTCAATTTGTGCATGGTCGCGGCCAGCCTCGTGGCATGGCCAATCTACGTCGCGGGCCTCCAGATTCTGACCAGCGAAGCGGCCTCCGGACACTCCGTCGCCCTGGCCGAAGTGATCCCTCGAGCCCTCAAATATTGGTCCCGCGTCGCGCTCCTTTGCCTGCTGGTTTACGGCGCTTTCTTTCTCCTCCTCGTCCTCGCCTTCGCCATTCTCGTGATGGTCGCAGCCGGGCCACCGAGTCTGCTCATGATCTTCGTCGCGCTCGCTTTGCTCATCGTCCAGGTCTGGATGTTTGGGCGCCTTTTCGTCAGCGTTCTCTTCTGGCAACAGGCCGCCGTGCTTGAAAATGCGAGCGTCGTGGGCTCGCTCCGCCGGAGCAAAGAGATCGCGCAAAGCCAGCGCGACTGGCCGTGGTGGCGTCGCCCTTTGTGGCACGGCGTAGTCGTCTCTTCACTCTGGTGCCTTCTCGCCGCCGCCCTCAGCATCGGACCGGAATGGTCTACCCTGTCCTCCTACTTTCATACCCTGACGACGATGCAGGACGCGCAGGCGATGGTGCAATCATTGAGTGCGGCTGCCAAACCGGCCGCGCTGACCGTCTGGACCGTCGCGCTGAGCGTGCTCCAAACCGTCCTCCGTCCGCTCCTCGGGATCGCTTTCGTCCTCATCTATCTCCCTCTGAAGGCCGCGCCTAACGATTAGTGACGCCGCGGCTGGATGCGATCTTGGAGCGTGCGCTGTCTCAGCACATCAAGTCCGCGCGTGCGCCACGTCGAAAGATCCGCTGAGGACAGCGGACTCTACAAAGCGTGCACAAACGAGGCTTCGCCTCAGACCCGTCGAGGAAAGACAATCCGACCACGGATGAATACGGATCAAACATGGATAGGAAAGATGCTGGGAAATCCGTGTTCCATCCGTGTTCATCCGTGGCAGAAATATTCCAGCACCGCCGACAACCCAGTCGAGCCGGTTGTAGCCGGGGGCGGTGACCCCGGCGGGCCCGGCGGTTGGCTACGTCTTAGACCAGCCGGGGTCAACGCCCCCGGCTACAACACAACCGGTGCAAAGCCCAAGGGCTTGTCACAAATGCACAGCTTTGCCTCGTTCAGAGGAAGCTACGTGAGCGAAAGATAGGGCAGCAAACCGTGCAGGCCGCCTTCCCGGCCGAAGCCGCTCTCGCGGTAGCCGCCGAAGGGACTGGTCGGGTCGAACTTGTTGTAGGTGTTGGCCCAGACGACGCCCGCGCGCAGTTTGCTCACGATTTTGAAAATCTTGCTTCCCTTGTCGGTCCAGACGCCGGCGCTCAGGCCGTAGGGCGTATTATTGGCCCGCTCGATCGCTTCCTCGGGCGTGCGAAAGGTCATGACGCTCAAGACCGGGCCGAAGATTTCTTCCTGCGCGATGCGATGGGAGGCGGTCACGCCGGTGAAGAAACTGGGCGGATACCAATAGCCTTTCTCGGGGAGTCGAAGGCGGGGCTGGATCAGCTCGGCGCCCTGTTGCACGCCGCTCTCGACCAGCTCGCAAATCTTGTCGAGCTGCATGCGCGAATTGATCGAGCCGATGTCGGTGTTCTTGTCGAGCGGGTTGCCGACGCGGAGAGTCGAGATGCGATCTCGCAGCTTGCGGATGACGGCGGGAAAGACGCCTTCCTGGACGAGCAAACGCGAACCGGCGCAGCAGACGTGGCCCTGGTTAAAATAGATTCCGCTCACGATCCCCTCGACCGCCTGGTCGATCGCCGCGTCCTCGAAGATGATATTGGCGGCCTTGCCACCGAGCTCCAACGTCAGGCGCTTTTTTGTCCCGGCGACGGCGCGGGTGAGCATCTTGCCCACCGCGGTCGAGCCGGTGAAGGCGAGCTTGTTCACATCGGGATGATCGACCAGAGCCTGGCCGGTGGCGCGCGCGCCGGTCACGATGTTGACGACCCCGTCCGGTAAATCGGCCTGCTGGAAAATTTCCGCGAGATGCATCGCGGTGATGCTGGTCGTCTCGGCCGGCTTGAGGACGCAGGTATTACCGGCGGCGAGAGCGGGAGCGAGTTTCCAGGCGGCCATGAGGAGGGGAAAATTCCAGGGGATGATCTGCCCGGCCACGCCTAACGACTGCGGCTGCCGCCCGGGAAAAGCATACTGCAGTTTATCCGCCCAGCCGGCGTAGTAGAAGAAGTGCGCCGCGACCAGCGG
>JBBQHV010000063.1:0-8625 GCA_038324295.1 Chthoniobacterales bacterium | reverse complement strand
GTGATCACGCCGCGCCAGCCTAACGAGCGCGGCTCTCAGCTCTCCATTTTGGTGCACGAACATGCGGAGGAATTATTCGCGAAGCTGGAGGCGGCGGGCGTGAAATGCGATTTCCGCGAACCGAACGTGATTCGGGCCGCGCCCACCCCGCTCTACAACACCTTTCACGAGGTCTGGCGTTTCGCCCAAATCCTCGCCGTGCATGAGTAACAGTTGTGCGTTGTAGCGGCGGTCTGTGACCGTCGCAACCCCGCGGCTTGCATCGGCGCGCGCGACGGTCATAGACCGCCGCTACAGAACCCCACCTCAGCCGAAGAGTTCCTTCACGCAGCCGATCAGGCCTTTGATCGGAAACGGCTTGAGCAGGAACTTGACCTCGTTCTGGACGAGAAAATGCCGGATGTGCGGATCGGTCCCGTAGCCGGTGATGAAGATGAATCGGCCCGAAAGATTGGGTCGCAGCTCGATCGCACGCAGATAAAAATCGTCGCCGCGGAGGTGCGGCATTTTCAGATCGCAAAGGACCGCGTCGTAATCGGAGGCCTTCACTTTGAGGAGCGCTTCGTCGCCATCGAATGCGACGTCGACGAGAAAATTTTCGTCCGCTAGAATCCATTGCAGGGCGGTGGCGAGCTGGCGGTCGTCATCGACGAGGAGAATCGCCTTGAGCGGCAAAGTATTGCCGTGGCTCGGCAAGTCGCCCGGTTGCGGGTTGGAATCCATATACACGTCAGCCCCACCCTGAGCAGCCGCGATGCCAACCGCAATCCTGCCCCGCGCTTCATCCGCCTTCCGCACTTGGCAAGTCCCCGGAAATCGTCACGGTAAGTCCTTCATGCCAGCGAAATTCATCCTCGTCGGGAGCGGCCTCGCCGGCGGATTGCTCGCCGCTTATCTCGGGAAACGCGGCTACGGCGTCGATCTCTACGAACGGCGCTCCGATCCGCGCGAAGGGAATCTGGTCGGCGGCCGCTCGATCAATCTCGCCCTTTCCACCCGCGGCATTCACGCCCTGCAAGAGCTCGGTTTGGCCGATCAGGTTCTGCAACACGCCATCCCGATGCGCGGTCGGATGATCCACGATCGCTCCGGCGCGCTCCATTTTTCCGCCTACGATCGCGACCCGAACAAATGCATCAATTCGATCGGTCGCGATGTCCTGAACACGGTCGTGATCGAAGCGGCGCAGCGTTACTCGAACGTGCGCGTCTTCTTCGATCATCGCTGCACCGAGGTCGATCTCGACGCGCCCAGCGCCCAGCTTATCCGGACCACCACCGAGCAACCGATCGAAGCGCGCGCCGATGCGATCGTCGGAGTCGATGGCGCCTTCTCCGCGGTGCGCGGTTCGATGCAGCGGCTGAACCGTTTCGAGTACAGCCAGAGTTATCTCGCCCATGGCTACAAGGAGCTGACCATCCCGCCGGCGGCCGATGGTTCCTGGCAAATGGAAAAGCACGCGCTCCACATCTGGCCGCGGCGCAGTTTCATGATGATCGCCCTGCCTAATCCCGACGGCTCGTTTACCTGCACGCTTTTTTGGGAATTCGATGGGCCGCGCAGTTTCGCCGCGACGCGGACAGACGATGAAGTGCGCCGCTTCTTCAACGAAGAATTTCCCGACGCCGTCCCGCTCATGCCTGCGCTTCTCGAGGATTATCAGCAAAACCCAACCGGCTCTCTCGTCACGGTCCGGTGTGCGCCCTGGTATTATGAGGACAAGGTCGCGCTCCTCGGCGACGCCTCGCACGCGGTCGTTCCGTTCTATGGGCAGGGGATGAATGCCGCTTTCGAAGATTGCGTCGTCTTCGATGAATGCCTGGCCGAGTTCCCTAACGACCGTAAGCGTGCCTTTCACGAGTACTTCGTTAGGCGAAAGGAGAATGCCGACGCGCTTGCCGATCTCGCGGTGCAGAACTTCATCGAGATGCGCGACAAGACGGCGTCGCGTCTTTTCCGCGCGAAGAAGAAGCTCGACCATTTTCTCGAAGGCGTGCTGCCGGGGATTTATCTGCCGCTCTACGCCATGGTCAGCTTCACTCGCATCCCCTACGCGGAGGCGGCGCGGCGCGCCCGGCGCCAGGATCGGATTGTCTTCGGCGTCCTGATCGCGCTGGCGGTGGCGGCGATTTTTCTCGTCGTTTGGCTGCTCGGCTGAGAGGACGACTAAAAAGTCGTTCGACGGTGGAAATTGTAGGGCGGGCGCTTCGGCTGCCCTGTTTCGGAACCGGGGCAGCCGAAGCGGCCGCCCTACAATTGGCTTTTGCCGTGGACTTATTAGACGCCCTCTACGGCTTCCGGCCGCTGATTTTGACATGGAATGTTCCCGGCTTACGAATAGAGCCTTTCTTCTCCCATGCGTTTCTCTCACAAGCTCAAGAAGCTCGCCGATCCCCAAACTCTGCAGAGCGCCCGGCAACACATCGGGCTCATGTTGCTCAGCCGGCGTTTCGTTTTTTCGGTCGACGAGGAGACGATCATCGCGGCGATCGATCGCGATAAATTTCGCGCGATTCACGATCGCCACGCGGTCAAAGATCCGGGCGATGCCTGGCCGAAATATCTCGATCTGAAACGCTGGATCCGGATCAACCTCCGCCGGGTGCACGACCTCGATCTCGATTGGGGCCGGCGCAGGCAGATCCTCGATATCGGCTCCGGCGCCGGGTATTTTCTCTACATCTGCAAATGGCTCGGGCACGATCCGCTCGGGCTCGATATCGACGAAGTGCCGATGTATCGCGAGATGACCCGAATGCTCGGCCTGCCGCGCGTGATCTGGCGGGTTCGCGCCTTCGAACCGTTGCCGGAGTTCGAGCACAAGTTCGATCTCATCACGGCTTTTATGATTTGCTTTAACGGCCACAAGAGCCCCGCTCTTTGGGGCCCCGACGAGTGGACGTTTTTTCTCGACGACCTGGAGACGCGCCTGAAACCCGGGGGCCGCATCCAGCTCGGCTTCAATCGCGAACACGACGGCAGCTTTTACCCCGAAACAGTGCGCCGCTACTTCCTCGAGCGCGGCGCGGTGATCGACGAGGAACGGGTCACTTTTCGACCGGACCTCCGCCGGCGGGGAGCGGCGCCGCCAACTGCCCTGAGCAATGACCGAGCCGGAAATATCCGTCATCATCCCGGCGGCGAGTGAGGCCGGGGCGCTCCCGGAATGTCTCGCCCGGATCGGCGGCGCGCCGCACGAGATCATTGTGGTGGATGCGGGGAGCGAGGACGGGACGGCCGCGATTGTGCAGCGCTTCGGCTGCACTTTGCTTTCTTTCCCGGAGCGACATCGCGCTCGGCAGATGAATTTCGGTGCGGCCCGGGCGCGCGGCCGGATTTTGCTTTTTCTGCACGCCGATACGCTTCTCCCGGTTGGCGCGCTCTCAAAAATCGGCGCCACGCTTGATCGGCGGGCGGCTCTCGGCGGCGGTTTCGCGCGGCGCTATCGCTCGTCTTCGCTCATCCTCGCGCTCACCTGTCGGCTCGCGGAACTGCGCAATCGCCTCTTCGGCTGGCATCTCGGCGACCAGGCGATTTTCGTCAGGCGAGAAATCTTTCAGCGGCTCGGCGGCTTTCGCGAGATTCCGATTTTCGAGGACCTCGATTTTTCCCGCCGGCTCCGCGCCCTCGGCCTAACGATCACATTGCGGCCTCCGGTCCTCACCTCGGCCCGGCGCTTTCGCGAGAAGGGCCCGCTCCGGACGACGCTCGCTGATTTGCAATTGACCCGGCGTTATCTGGCCGGCGCGGATCCAAATGCGCTTTGCAACCCGGCTTCCCATCAGGTAGTAGCAAACCAACCGAAAACCTATGAGCACTTATCTTGACCAACTGGATCGCCAAATCGCCGCTCGTCACTTGTTGACTCATCCGTTCTATCTCGCCTGGACCCGGGGCGAATTGCGCAAGGAAACGCTGGCCGATTACGCCCGGCAATATTACCAGCACGTCGCCGCCTTTTCGACTTACCTCTCGGCCGCGCATGCCGGCTGCGACGATCCGAAGATCCGGCGCCAGCTACTCGATAATCTGATCGACGAAGAAGCGGGCGATCCGAATCACCCGCAGCTCTGGAGGAAATTTGCGGAGTCGTTAGGCGTATCGCCGGCTGATCTCGATGCAGCCGAGAGCTGGCCGGAGACGGCGGCGTTGATCGCGACCTTTCGCGAAATCTGCCGGAATGGTCATACCGCAGCCGCACTCGCCGCGCTCTACTCCTACGAGAGCCAGATTCCCGCGGTTTCGGAATCCAAGATCGATGGTTTGATCAAGCACTACGGGTTCACGGACGAGAACGACTACCGTTATTTCACCGTGCACATCGAAGCCGATCGGGAACACGCCGCGGTCGAGCGCGCCTTGCTCGAGCGAGAGGTCGACGCGGCAAAGAGCGGCGTGGCCACGGCAGCGGCCGGGCGCGTGCTGGACGCGCTCTGGGAATTGCTCTCCGCGGTCTGTCGGCGTCACGCCATCGCTTGTTGAGGAGCGGATCTTTTTCTGGATCCCGCCGAAATTGCGGCGGCCCTTCTGTAGCGGCGGTCTATGACCGTCGATACCCGGATAATGCGCTCCACATTTACGACGGTCACAGACCGCCGCTACAAGAGCTATTCGCGCGCGCTCTCTTCCGAGTTGCCTGGTCAAAAGGATCGAGGGCCGCGCTCAAACTGCTCAACAGATACGATGCGCAAGAATACCCCTCCAAACAGGTAGAACCGCTCGGGAATAGTCGACCCGGGCGCGGCTCATACTCCCGGTGAAAAAAGGGGAGGGCGTCTACAATTTGGTCGTGATCGGCGCGGGCACGGCTGGTCTCGTCACGGCGGCGGGTGCGGCTGGGCTCGGTGCGCGAGTGGCCTTGATCGAACGCCACAAGATGGGTGGCGATTGCCTCAATTTCGGATGCGTCCCGAGCAAGCCGGCGAATTGAATTCCAGGAATTCGTCCTCGCGATGAAAGCACGGCATCGGCCTGAAGGAAATCGCCAACACCGTCTATGCCTATCCGACCTTCGCCAGTCTGATTCTAACAACGGCCGAGCGATTCAACAAGAAGCGCCTCACCCCGCGGGCCCGCAAAATTACCGACTGGCTCTATCGGTGGCAGTTGTAGCAGTTGTAGCCGGCGGCGGTGACGCCGGCTGGTCATACCCTCACGCCAACTCCTCTCTCGCCGGGGTCATCGCCCCCGGCTACAACTTGTTACCGTGAAGTGGTTAAAGAAATACTGGAAATGGATCGCGCTCGTCGTCGGCCTGATCCTCATTTCAGTCGGAGCATCGTTTTTGCCTCTCGGTGACTGGTTGAAGTCATTCACCGAATGGGTGCGCCATCTCGGGCTGGCAGGAGCGGCTCTCTTCATCGGCGTCTACGCGCTCGCCGCTGTCCTCCTCTTACCGGGAGCGATTTTCACGCTCGCCGCTGGATTGATTTACGGCATCGCGGGCGGCACCGTGGTGGCGCTCACCGGGGCAACGTTAGGCGCGACGCTCGCTTTTCTGATCGCGCGTTATCTCTTGCGCAAACGCATCCAGAGTTTCGCGAAGAAGAACAAAAAGTTCGGCGCGATCGACGACGCGGTCGGCGCGCAAGGCTGGAAGATTGTCGGACTGCTCCGGCTCAGTCCGCTCATTCCGTTTAACGTCAGTAACTATTTCTATGGCGTCACCTCGATCGGCTTGTGGCCCTACGTGCTCGCGTCTGGCATCGGGATGTTGCCGGGTACGCTCCTCTACGCTTATCTCGGCGCGATCGGTCAGGCCGGCCTCGGCGGCGGCAAGAAAGGTCACACGCCGCTGGAATGGACTTTTCTCGGGGTGGGTCTGCTCGCTACCATCGGGGTGACGGTGTTCGTCAGTCATCTCGCGAATAAGGCGTTGCATGAGAAGGGCGCGGCGAAGAAGTAACTCCGATGATGAGCCACTACACACTTTTCAATCCGGTTATCGGAGGAATCCTGATCGGCCTCGCCAGCCTGCTCGCCACCGTCCTGAGCGGAAAGATTCCGGGAATCTCCGGCGTGGTCAGCCGCCTCTTTGTGCCGGAGACGCCCGACAAGACATGGCGTGCGGTCTTTCTCCTCGGTCTCATCGGGGGCGCGGCCCTCAGCTTCGCCCTCTGGCCAAGCGCGGCGCTTTACCGCCCGCTTCGCCCGCTCGCGGCCATGGCCGTGGCGGGCTTACTCGTTGGATTCGGCACCCGCCTCGGCGGAGGCTGCACGAGCGGCCACGGCGTCTGTGGAGTCGGGATGGGCGCGAAGGATTCCATCGTTGCGACTCTCGTTTTCATGGTCGCCGGGATGTTGGTTGTTTACCTCTACCGCGCCGTTCTATGAAAGCGGGCAGACTAATCCTTATTCTCGTGGCCGGCGCGCTCTTCGGCGCGGGGCTCGCTATTTCCGGCATGACCGATCCGGCGCGCGTCATCGGCTTCCTCGACGTCTTTGGTCATTGGGATCCTTCCCTGCTCTTCGTCATGGGAGGCGCGGTCGTAGTTTACGGGTTGGGAATGCTCATCCTGCTCCGTTTCGGAAACCGAGGCCTGCCGGCTGCGTCATCGTCTCCGATTGATCGCCGGCTCGTCATCGGCGCAGCGATCTTCGGTCTTGGCTGGGGTCTGGGCGGATTTTGTCCCGGACCTTCGCTTGCGAATCTTGGCGCGCTTCGGATCGAAGCGCTCGTCTTTGTCCCGGCCATGGCCATCGGCATGGTGGTGGCGCAACGACTTTTCGGATCTGACCGCCAATCCGCTTGAACCTGTGCCTGACGGAAACGAACAAAGCGCGGTCAAGCCGGGCGCGCCCGCGCCGAACCTGAACTACGATTGGAAGGCGAGGGGAGAGGAATGGTCTGCGCCCTGGGGTAGTTCCGCCGCCCAATGGTTCGGCAGCGTTCGGCCGCGGATCGAGGAGCGGCTGCCGGCAGGCGTCATTTTGGAAATTGGGCCGGGCTTTGGTCGCTGGACCCATTATTTACAGGAGCAATGCGATCATCTCGTGCTCGTGGATTTCAACGAGAATTGCATCGAAGCGTGCCGCCGCCGTTTCGCGGAGAAATCAAACCTGAGCTATCACCACAACGACGGCAGCTCACTCGCGATGGTGGCCGACGCCTCCGTTGACTTCGTCTTCAGCTTTGACTCGTTAGTCCACGCGCCCCGGGCCGCGATCGAGGCTTACCTGAGTCAGCTCGGGCAAAAGCTGAAGCACGACGGAGTTGGTTTTTTGCATCACTCGAATCTCGGCTCCTATGCGGGCTCGGTCGGGTCGCTCCTGCCGAAAGCTGCGCGAAGGCTGCTGACCAAGGCGGGCCTCGCCGAATCGAATCATTCGCGGGCAACCGACATGACAGCCGACCTCTTCCGCGACTTATGCGCGGAGCAGGGATTGAAGTGCATTCGGCAGGAGACGATCAACTGGCGGAGTCGGCGTTTGCTCGATTGCATTTCGACCTTTGTCCACGAAGGCTCGAAATGGGACGGTCCCTTGCGTGTCTGGAGGAATCCTGATTTCATGCGGGAAGCGGAATTGATCCGGCAACGCTCGCAGATTTATCCAGCCGCGGGTGAGGGCGAGGCCGCTCAATAGCGGCCGGTGCGCTCGAGCAGCGGTTGCCACCAGGTTGGGTTATTCAGATACCAATCAATCGTCGCGCTCAGGCCTTCGCGGAAGTTGTGCTGCGGTTTCCAGCCGAGCTCGCGCTGAGCAAAGGAGGAATCGATCGCATAACGGCGATCGTGCCCGAGGCGGTCGGTCACGTAGGAAATGAGGCCCTCCGGTTTGCCTAACCGATCCAGAATCAGCCTCACGGTCTCGATGTTGGGCATCTCGCTATCGCCGCCGAAATTATAAACCGCGCCTGGTTTGCCCTCGAAAAGCGCAGCGACGATGCCGGCGCAATGATCTTCCACGTGGATCCAGTCGCGCACATTCATTCCATCGCCGTAGACCGGGAGCGGCTCGTCGCGGAGCGCTTTCACGATCATGAGCGGGATCAGTTTTTCGGGGAATTGATAGGGGCCGTAGTTGTTCGAGCAGCGGGTCACGATCACCTCCTGTCCGAAGGTGTGGTGAGAGGCGAGGGCGAGGAGATCGGCCCCCGCTTTGCTCGCGGAATAAGGCGAGCTCGGTTCGATCGGCGATTGCTCGGTGAAGCGACCGGTCGCGCCTAACGAACCGTAAACTTCGTCGGTCGAGACCTGGAGGAAGCGCTTGACGCCGTGGCGCCGGGCGGCGTCGAGCAGCGCGCTCGTCCCGACGATGTTGGTGTGGATGAAATTTTGCGGCGAATTGATGCTCCGGTCGACGTGCGATTCGGCCGCGAAATTGATGATCGTATAAAATTGCTCCTCGTGCAGGAGCGTATCCATACGGTCGGCATCGGCGATGTCGGCCTGGAAAAATTCGTAGCGGGCGCCGTGCTCTTCCACGATGCCCTCGAGGTTGGCGAGGTTCCCGGCGTAAGTAAGGGCATCCACATTCGTGACAGAAGCCGTCTTGTAATGTTGCAGAATGTAACGAATAAAGTTACTCCCGATGAATCCACAGCCGCCCGTGACCAACATGCGCATCGACGCGCTACCTAGCAGCGGAGCCGAATCCGCGCGAGGAGAAACTGATCCGGCGGAC
>JBBQHV010000062.1:0-8649 GCA_038324295.1 Chthoniobacterales bacterium | reverse complement strand
GAACGAAGAATTTCTCGCCCAACATTTCGGCGCGGAGCGCATTCTCGGCGGACTCTGTTTCATCTGTCTCAACCGTGTCGAGCCCGGCGTGATCGAGCTGCACGACAACGGCCGCCTCGCCCTCGGTGAATTCAGCGGCTTCCCGCAGCCGCGTCTGCACGATCTCGCCTGGGAATTCAAACGCTGCGGCGTCGTTTGCGGCGTGGTTGCCGATCTCGCGCTGGAACGATGGCGCAAGCTCGTCTGGAACATTCCTTTCAACGGCCTAACGATCGTGGCGGGAGGCGTCGATACCGCGGCCATCCTGGCCGACGATGGCTTGCGTCAGCTCGTGGTCGACTTGATGGACGAAACCATCGCGATCGCCAACGCTACGGGCCACAAGCTTCCGACCGCCGCCGCTCTCGACCTGATGAAGCGCACGGAACAAATGGGCCACTACAAACCGTCGACCCTGCTTGACTATCTCGCCGGTCGTCCGCTGGAAATCGAAGCGATCTGGGGCGAGCCGTGGTGCCGCGGGCGGGACGCCGGCGTCTCCGCCCCGCGGCTCGAAATGCTCTACCGGCTTCTCCTTGCGCTCGATCGCTCCGCTCGAAGATGAAAACGAAGTTACCGGAAATTTTCGTGCACAATCGCCAGCGGAAACTCCCCCTCGATCGCGCCAGCCTGGAAGAATTTGCCCGCTGGGCGCTACCGCTTTGCGCGTGCCAGCGCGGCAGCGGCCTAACGAACCTGGAACAGGTCGACGTTCTCCTCATTTCCGATCGGCGCATCGCATTGTTGCATCGCCGTTTCATGCAGATCCCCGGCCCGACCGACGTCATCACCTTTCAGCACGGCGAAATCTTCATCAGCGTAGAAACTGCGCGCCGTCAGGCCCAGGCGCATCGCACCTCGTTAGTCCGCGAGCTTCAGCTCTACCTCCTGCATGGCCTCTTGCATCTCCGCGGCTTCGATGATCGCTCTCCCGCCGCCCGCGCCCGCATGCAGACCGTTCAGGAGCAGATCATGGCCCGGCGTCCGCCCGAGCTCGCCTCCGGTTGAATCGGAGGCGTGCTGTGTTAGAATTTCGGTTGGTTTTCAAGCGGTTTGCTGGATCGCCGCCATTGTTTTTTTAGCCTAACAAGAAGCACTCCCGCCTATCGTTACCATGCTCGCTCCCGCTCCGATCACCGCCGTCGCCGAAAGTCCGACGATCACGGAGGAATCCAAAACGAAGGAAGAGCTCGATCTTCCCTGGCAGGTGGTGGTGCATAACGATCCGGTGAACCTGATGAGCTACGTCACGATGGCCTTCCAGAAGGTCTTCGGTTATCCCAGGGAAAAGGCCGAGATGCACATGCTCGAAGTGCATCGTCTGGGACGTTCGATTTTGTGGAGCGGGGTGCGGGAACGCGCCGAATTATTTGTCCAGCAGCTGCACGGTTATCTGCTCCTCGCCACGATCGAACGGATGAACTGATGGAAGTGTTTCGCAACAACGGCACTCTCGATATCAAGGAGATCGATCCTTTTCTCGCTGAGCTCTTGCGGCAAATCCCGGCGAGCACGCAGAGCGAAGCGGTCCCCGCGGTTGAGCAGCGACTTTTCAGCGCGCCGTCCGATGCGGCGAAGGAGAAGGAATTTTGTGCGGAGTGGAAGATTTACGTCGAGCCGGAGCTGCGGCGGCTTTTTCAAACCTCCACCGAGACGGTGGAAAGCGATCTGCGCCAGCTGGGCGAGAACGAAAAACCATTCGCCAACTGCATCCTGCGGATTCCGACCGCGCATTCCGACGCCTGGCTCAACGCGCTCAACCAGGCCCGGCTCGCGCTCGCCGCGAAATACGATTTCACGGAAGAGGAGCTTTGCGATCATTACCGGTCGCCCATCGGTTCCCGGCGCGACCTGAGCCTTTTCCAGGTCAACTTCTACGGCTTCCTCCAGGAGTTCATCCTCCGCGAGATGGAGTGCAGCTCCGAAGCCGCCCCGCCGCCTAACGACAAGCTGTAGCGGCGGTCTATGACCGTCGTGGGGAGGCCCCCGCCTGCTGCGCTCGCTCCTGCTGGGCTGTGTTGCCTAAGGCGACGGTCACAGACCGCCGCTACAACAGCCGTTAGCCGCCGCCCTGCTTGCGCTCGCGCACCATTTTCATGAGACGATCTTTCAGCGCGTCAGAGGTTTTGGCGGGCCGCAGGCTGAGCGCGAAAGCCTCGTGCAAACGGTAGCATTCGGTAATGTAATCCTCCGCCTCCTGCCCGAGTTGGGCGCGCGCTTCTTCGAACTCTTTGGTTTCTCCATTCTCCAGCGCGCCAATGACATAGAGGCGCGCTCGATTCTGGAATTCCTCAAAGCTCATCTTTCAGTTCTTTCAGCCCGTCATAAATTTTTTTCAGCCCCAATTCGAGCCGGGTTTTGACGGTCCCTAAAGGTGTATTCGTATTTGCGGCGATTTCGCGCTGACTCATGCCCCGAAAAAATGCAAGATCGATCGCCTGCTGCTGCGCGGGCGGGAGGCTATTGATCACCTTGCGCACGAGCACGCGGGTATCGAGAAAATCGATTTCTTCCGCCGTACTGTTGTGCACCCAGGCGTCGGGCTGCTGTTCGGTCTCGTTCTGGAGACGTTCCCCGGCGCGCATGTAAGCCTGCTTCTTGCGCAGACCGTCGATCGCGCGGCGCCGCGCCAGCGTCACCATCCAGCCGAGCGGTTTGCCTTTTTGCGCGGAGAAATTTTTCGCGTGATTCCACAGCTCCATGAAAATTTCCTGGAGCAAATCGTCGGCCTCGGCCTCGTTATGCACGACCCGCAGGATGAGGGCCTTAATGATGCCGTTGTAGCGATCGTAAAGCTGCGAGAGCGCCTCCGGGTCCTCGTTCTGAATTCCGGCCATGAGCTCGAGATCGGTCGGCTGACCCGGCTCAAGCGCCGGGCTCACCGCGGGCAGGCGCGGCCCGGATTCTTCGGCGTCGGGATCGTTAGGCAGCTTGGGTCGGCGGGGCATGGTTTCGGAAAGGAGAGGAGATGTTAGGCGGGTGGGGCAGCGCGTCCACCAGTTTCCACGCTGTGACCGGAAATGGAATTAGCGGGTGCGCGGAAGGGGCGGTTTCAGGCCGGTTTCATCAAGCGCGGCGCGATCCCATTTCCCAAGGAGCGACGCGGCGTCGTAGGTGCTCTGGGCGAAATCGAGCAGCGCTTCGTCCGGCGAGGCGGCGGTCCGGACGGCGTCGTAGGGGAGGGTAAATTCATGCAGCGGCGAGTAATACGATGCCTCGGCCGGATGCACCGTCGCCTCCGCAAAACCGGCCGGCTCGGGATACGCGTAGGAATAATAGAGGGGCGTGGGACTGGCCGCGTTACCCGGCCAGAAACCGAGGCTGCTCACCTCCTGGGCGTAGGCTTCGCGCGCGACCACGTCGGGCAGATGCGGCACGCCGCCTGGATGCGGCGGGGCCGGGCGACCGGAAAAGCGCGTTACGGCGAGATCAAAACTGCCCCAGAAGAAGTGCACCGGACTGCACTTCCCGCAGAAGCGCGCGCGGAATTGCTTGAAGACGCGATCCGATTGCACGAGGACGCGCCAGAAGCGGTTGGCGTATGCCGGATCGTAGGAGCGATGCGTCTCGTCGTGGTTGAAGGGAATCGCCTCGACGACTTCGTTAGGCAGGAGGTCGATCCTGACCGGTAACTCCAGCGCGGTGAGTCCGTCCATGACTTCGCGATAAAACTGCGCGACTGACTGCGCGCGCAGCGGGATCAGTCGCTGCCCGCCGTCGCTTTTCAAAATCCGCAGATGATGATCGAGAAAATCGAAGCGCAGCGCGAAAGTGTGGAGTCCGTGCGGGATCGGCGAAGTCGTTAGGCCGCGCGCCGTCAGGTAGAGCGTGACATGCCAGGAGTGGTTAATCCAAGGTGTGAGGTTGAGCCGGATTTTGCCCACGATCTGCGTCCACATGTGGAGTGTCTCGGCCGTCGCCTGCCAGTCGGCGAAGGGCAAGGTCGGCCAGGCCGTGTCGCGTTCGGCAGCGGAGAGATTCATGTCGCAGCCTAAGTCTCCCGTGCGCAAATGCACGCGGCGGGATCCCTCGTAACGGCAGCTGCTCATTCCGGGGAGGACGGGGTGTTACTCCGTCGTTCGGTGCAGTCTGCGCCGAACCCACGCAGCGCGGCGCGGGCCGAGAAGGCAACTTGACTGGTATGCCCCGCGCAAAGGGCCTTGGGCGAGACTCGCCCAAGCGCGACGGGGTAACACCCCGTCCTCCCTGGAAACCTCGGGCGTAGTCGAATGCCGTTCCTTATGGCCTAACGAACGAACTTACTTTTTCGCCTGCTCGGTCTTGGCCTGTTCGTCGAAGAGATGCAGATACTGGCCGTAACCTTCTTCCTGCATCTTCTCCTTCGGGACGAAACGAAGTGACGCGGAATTCAGGCAATAGCGCATCCCGGTCGGCGCCGGGCCGTCGTTGAAGATATGGCCGAGGTGGGCGTCGTCTTTTTTCGAGCGCACTTCAGTTCGCGACATGAAGAGGGTCCGGTCGGTCTTTTCCACGATGTTGGATTTGTCGATCGGCTTGGTGAAGCTCGGTCAGCAGGTCCCGCTCTCGAATTTATCGGTCGAGGAAAAGAGCGCTTCGCCGCTGATCAGGTCGACGTAAATCCCTTCCTTGTGGTTGTCCCAATAGGCATTGTGAAACGGCGGCTCGGTCCCGTTTTCGCGGGTCACATGATATTGCTCCGGGCTCAATTTACTGTGCAGTTCGGTGTCGGACATGGATTTGCTTTCGGTTGTTTTTGCGATTTCTGGATTGGCTTCTTCCTTCTCGCCGGCCTGGCTGATGTAAAGCGAGGCCGCGGCGACGAGGAGGAGAATGACTGCGCCGAGCGCGAGCGCCGAGCGGCGGTGACCGGGGGAGACCGTCTGTCGATAAAGTGGTGTTTCATTCATCGGAGATGGGAGAATCTACGACGCCGTTTATTCCGCGACAACCGGCGGCGTGCGCTCGGCGGCGCGCTCTCTCAGCGCCTTGGCGCAAAAGTCGTTAGGCAGATTCCTCCCGACCTGCTTCCGGCACGCGGATGTAGCGGCTGAAAAGCAGCAACCCCACGGGTGCAACCGACGCGGCCAGCGCAAAAATAAGCCACATCATGGCGGGACGCCGCGGCCCTTCCGCGGGACAAAAGGCCGCTAAAATCCAACCTGACGTGCCGACGAGAAGCTTGCCGACGAGAAAGGGAAGATAGGCGAGCGCGCCGTAGGAAGCTTCCTGGCCGACGGGCGCGATGGCGGCCGCGTACTCGTAGACTCGCGGCGAATAAAAGGCTTCACCGACGGAGAAGACCGCCAGATAGAGCGCCGCCATGATGTAATAGGGATTGATGCTTCCCTCGAGCCCGAGATAACCGTGCCCGAGCCACTGCCCAAACTGGCTCTGCGCCGCGGGCACAAACCAGATCGGGGGCAGCGCCATGATGAAAACCCCCGCCGCACAAATGGCGCCGCCGATCACGACCATGCGATAAGCAGCAAAGCGTTGCGTCAGCGCCCCGATCGCGGGCACGAGGAGAATGATCAGAATCGCGTTGATGTTTGCGAGCTTGCCGACAGGCGCGTGAAGCCCGAGGACACGATCGCCAAACTTCGGAAAGACATAATCCATCTGCAGGAAGATGGCTTTGAGAAATCCGATGAGAAGAAAGAAGACGAGGATGCGAGCGAAAGCAGATTGTCCGACGAGACGCTTGAAGAGCTGGGCCGTATCGACCGCGCTTTGCCGGATGGTCTCGCCAATACGTCGCCCGAACCCGGAGGTGGCCGCACTCCTGCGCGCTTCCCGCGCTTTCTCCTCCTCCCCGCGACGCAGAAAATAAATCGCCGGGAAAATCAAGATTTCGATCGTGAGACTGACCAGAAAGAGCTGCTCGTGAGTGGTTGGTTGAAACCCGAAAAAGCGGATCTGCACGTCCAACTCTCGGATGTAATCAAAAATCCATCCGGCCGCGACGTAACCAATGTTCATCACCATGTAAATGACGGAGAACGCGATCGAGCGCTGCCGGGTCGTCGAATAAACTCGCGTCGCCGCGAGGAGGACCGGCGTTCCGAGTGCCTCGCCGACCGCGAGCGGAAGCACACCGAAGATCAGCGCCAGCGATGGAATCGTGGTCACCACCATGACGCTGCGGGCGAAGGTGCAAATCGCGACTCCGAGAAAAAACGTCCGGCGCAAACCGATCGCATCGGTGAGCGAGCCGGCGAGCAACGTAAAGACGGTCATGGCCGGCGCCCAGACCCAGCCGACCAACGCGCCGGACGCCTGGTCGCTGAAGCCGAGGTCCCGCGAAAGCCAGAGCACCATCGTCTTGTTCGTGACCGAGTAGGCGGTATAGATCAGAAACTTGAGCAGGAAGGTGAGCCAGAGTTCCCGTCGCGCGCTTTTCAGCACCGCGAATTTGGCGAAGAATCCGGCGAGGCCCGTCTTCGGCGGCGGCGGATCGCCCGCGGCCGCCGCCGCGCTCTCTTTTGTGGTCGGAATCACCGGGGAGAAGAATCAGCGGAATTCATCGGAATGGAAGAGCCATCTCACAACATTTGGTCCAGGCGAAACCAGGAAACCAACGTAAGCTTGACCCACCATCTTCCTCAGGACTCAGATAGCACCGCTCTTATATGAAACGATTCAACTTTCTCCACTTGCTCCTCGTTACCCTGCTTTCGGGAATGTTCCTCGCGCCCGCGCCGGCAAACGCCAGGGTGGCCGGCGACCCGGGCGGCCATACGAATCGCGGAGTGAAGTACGCCCGCGCCAAGCAGTACGAGAAGGCGATCACTGAATTCACCAAGGCGATCGATAAGCAGCCGAAGGATCCGAAGAATTACCGCAATCGCGCGCTGACCTATCGACTGATGGGCCAGCCGGAAAAGGCGAAGGCCGATTTCGCGAAAGCGATCGCGCTCACCCCCGACTCGGCCCAGGCCAGGACCGACCGCGCCCGGATGTTATTGCGCGAAAAGAAGGCGGGGCCGGCCTTGAAGGAGCTCGATAAAGCGCTCGAACTCGACCCGCGCGATCGCGCGGCGCTCCGGCTCCGGGCCTATATCTACCTGCAACAGCACAAATGGGAGAAAGCGATCGCGGATTACAACGTGGCCATCAACACGATCAAGGAGGTCGATGTGGAGGGCCGCTCGCGCCGGGGTTTTGCCTATCGCAATTTGAAAAAATACGACCTCGCGCTGGAAGATTTTAGCAAAGTCATCGCGGCGACGCCCAAGGACGTCGAAGCCTATCGCCGCCGCATCTACGTCTATCGGGCGCTGAAGCAGAACGACAAAGCGATCGCCGATCTCAAAACGATTCTGAAACTGAAACCGGATGATGCCGACGCGCAGGCCCAGCTAAAAACGCTGCAGAAAACCAAACAAAAAGAGCTGGCGAAGGCCAAAACAGAAGCGTCGCCGAAAGCCAAACCGCGGTAAAAAAACTCGGACGACATCCGCCTCAGGCGGACCGTCCCTCCAGATCAGAGCATTTGCTCGATGAAGGCGCGGCTCTCGAAAGGGGCGAGGTCTTCCAGCTTTTCGCCCGTGCCGACGAAACGCGTCGGGATGCCGAGCTCGTGCTGGATCGCGATCACGACGCCGCCTTTGCCGCTGCCGTCGAGCTTCGTCACGATCAGTCCGGTGAGATCGATCGCAGCGTGAAACTCGCGCGCTTGCGCGAGCGCGTTGCTTCCGGTCGTGGCGTCAACGACGAGGAGGCGCTCCTGCGGCGCGTCCGGATCGTGTTTCGCGAGCGAGCGCTTAATTTTTTCCAGCTCGGCCATCAGGTTGCTCTTCGTGTGCAGCCGGCCGGCCGTGTCGCAAAGAAGGAACTCGATGTCGCGCCGATCGGCTGATTGGTAGGCTTCGTAGCAGAGCGCCGCGGGGTCGGCGTTGTACTGGCCGCGGATCATTTCGATTTTCAGGCGGTCCGCCCAAATGCCGAGTTGCTCGATCGCGGCCGCCCGAAAAGTATCGGCGGCGGCGAGGAGCACGGTGTGGCGGTTGCGTTGGAAATAATAGGCCAACTTGGCGGTCGAGGTCGTTTTCCCAGTGCCGTTGACGCCGACGATGAGGATGGCTTTCGGCCTGGCCGGGAGGGGCCGGATCGGCGCTGGCTGGATCGGGAGAACGCGCAGAATTTCTTCGCGCGCCACTTCCACCACATCCTGGGCGGTGATCTTCTGCGTCTCGCCCCGCTTCTGCAGAGCCTCAACGATACGCAGGCTCATCGGCACACCGAGGTCGCTGCGGATAAGCATTTCCTCCAGTTCATCCCAGTCGACCGGTTTGCCGGCAAATTTTTCGACCAGTGATTTGAAGAACTTCATGGCCTAACGATTAAACGTACGCGGCGAGAGTGACGGCCGGGCCGTGCACATGGCCGGGGTCGTTTTCGAGCAAACGCACTTCCGAAAATCCGTGCTCGGTAAACATGGTGCAAAGCGAACCGAGCGTCGGCCAGAAGGAAACAGCCGACAGGCCGCTGAGCGCGTCGTCGAGGCCGCCTTCCCCCTGCCGAAAACCTTTGTAGCCGTGTGCGAAGCTGTCCGCGGTGGCTTCCGTGCAGCAGTGCGTCCAAAGAAAAACTCCCGGAGCGACGCTCGCGAACTGTTCCACCAATCGC
>JBBQHV010000061.1:0-8821 GCA_038324295.1 Chthoniobacterales bacterium | reverse complement strand
CCTGGCCGAGATCGGCGGGCGCAATACCGGCCAGGTGCGCAAGCGCGTGGCGGCCGGCGACTCCGAAGTGGGAAACGACCAGCTCGCCAAATTTTTGATCGTGCAACAGATGTTCTCCGAGGAGGAGGTGAACGCCGCCCTCGCCACGGTGAAAGCGGCGAACAAAGACCTGCCCGAGCATGTCCTCGCCGCCTCGCTCCTCGCGCACTTGTGCGATGGGAACGACAAGAAGTGCGAGCAGATCCTTTCCGCTTTGATCGACCGGACGAAATTTGCCTACGTTCCCCTCGAGTATTACGACATCGACCGGCAGGTGGTGCGGATGTTGCCGGAGGATCTCACGATCGGCCGGCTCTTCGTTCCCTTCGATCTCATCAGCCGCACCATCATGGTGGCGGTCTGCAATCCCTTCGACGCCGCGGCGCGCGAGGCGGTGCAGCAATCGCTCGATTACACGGTCACCTGGTATCTGGCCAAGCCGGCCACGATCATCAAGACCCTGCAGGATATTTACCGCCTGGAAGCGCGGGTCTAAACCATGGCCACCTTGCGCAGCAAATCCTTCGGTGAACGCATCGCCGACGTTCTGATCGAGGACGGCCTTCTTCTCCCGAATCAGCTCGACGAGGCCATCCAGATCCAGAAGTCGAAGGGCGGCCGGCTTCTTAAAATTTTAACCGACAAGCAATTCGTCAGCGATCAGGACATGGCCTTCAGCATGGGCCGTTGCCTGAACACGCCGCCCGTCAATCTGAGCAAGGTGCGGGTGCCGGAGGAGATCTTGAATCTCGTTCCGCGCGAGATGGCGAAAGCGCACAAGCTGGTGCCGATCGCGCGCCTCGAGAACAAACTTTTCGTCGCGATGGCCGATCCGACGAATGTCCTCGCGGTCGACGATCTGAAGCGTCGCGTCGAGCTCGAGATCGTCCCGATGATCGCGACCGAGCGCGCGGTCGGCGAAGCCCTCAGCGGGGTGCACGCCGCGAGCACGAACATGAGCGAAGTGCTCAAGCAGGTCTCGGAGGAAGTGGCGAGCGACGTCGAAGTGCAGGCGCAGAAGCGCGAAGAGATCGACCTCGACCGGCTCGCGACCGACAGCGAAGACGCGCCCGTGATCAAGATCGTGAATCTGATCCTGGCCCAGGCGATCAAGGAGAAGGCGTCCGACATTCACATCGAGCCGTTCCAGCGCACCTTGAAGCTGCGCTATCGTATCGACGGCGAATTGATTCAGGCGGAATCGCCGCCCAAGGCCCTCCAGCTCGCGATCACTTCGCGCATCAAAATTCTCGCCGGGCTCAATATCGCCGAGCGCCGCGTTCCGCAGGACGGCCGCTTCCGCATCAAAGTGATGGGGAAAGAAGTCGACCTTCGTATTTCGATCCTGCCCACCCAGCACGGCGAGAAAGTCGTTATTCGTATCCTCGATAAAACGGCGCTCGCCGGGAGCATCGAGTCGATGGGAATGGATGAGGAGACGATCGCGCGTTTCCGCAAGGCGATCGATGCGCCCCACGGCATGATCCTCGTGACCGGCCCGACCGGTTCCGGTAAAACGACCACGCTCTATTCCGTCCTCCAGGAGCTGAACAGCCCGAACTACAACATTGTGACGGTCGAGGACCCGATCGAATACGAGCTGATGGGCGTAAACCAGGTCGCGGCCCGGCCCGACATCGGGCTCGATTTCGCCTCCGCGCTCCGCTCCATCCTGCGGCAGGATCCCGACATCGTGATGGTGGGTGAAATTCGCGACAACGAAACCGCCGACATCGCGGTCAAGGCCGCCCTCACCGGTCACCAGGTGCTCAGCACTTTGCACACAAACGACGCGGCCGGCGCGATCGCCCGACTCGACGACATGGGGATCGAGCCGTTCCTCATTTCCAGCTCGGTCATCATGGCCTGCGCGCAACGACTCGTTAGGCGCGTCTGTCTCAATTGCCGGGATGAATTTGTGCCCGAGCCGGAAATGTTTGAGCGCCTCGGGATGGAACCGGCGGAGGGCGCCATTTTTTACCACGGGAGCGGCTGCGATCGCTGCAAAGGCCGCGGCTATTCCGGACGGGCCGCGATCATCGAAGCGTTGCCCGTGACCGAGACCATCCGCCGCCTCATCATCAAACGCGCTTCCGCCGCGGTGATTAAGAACCAGGCGATCTCCGAAGGAATGAAAACGTTGCGCATGGTCGGAATCGACAAGGCGCTGGAAGGGATCACGACGCTCGAAGAAGTCTGGCGCGTGACCGCAGAGGACCACTAGATGAAGGTATCGTTATCGCGATTTTTTAAGAAGGAAAAGGCGGCGGCGGCGCCCATCAGCGCGCCCGCGCCGCTCGAGAAACCGGCTTCGGAACGCTTCGGCAAAACCGTCATGCCAAACATGGCGCGCGTCTTCGAGCCCGCCCCGGCCCCGGGGATGGTGTCGTTAGGCGAAAGGATCCCGGCGGGCGAACGGACGGTCGCGCTGCACCTGGCGGATTTGCTCCCGCAGATTCCGGCCGAGCTCCTGGAAGAGGGAGCGATCGAGCCCGGGCATCGGGTGCGCTTCAACGCGACCCAGTTGGAACGCGGGATGGCCAATGGCCGCCCGGTCGTCCCGCTCCGCTCGATCTACGAGCAGGCCCCGAAGATTTTCGCGAGCGAGGTGCAGGCGGACGATGAGCGCGAAGTGACGCTGCCTTTCGACCAGGTGCTCCTGCAATTTGCCAGCCTCCAGGTGCGCGGCGACCAGGTGAGCGCAGAAACGGTTCCGGAAGTCGAAACCCCGTTTTCCAAAGCAACACTCGAAGACAGCGAACGATTCGGCACGCCCTCCACTCCGGTCCCGCCGACTGCGCCTCGCGTCGAGTTTCCCGCGGCGGCCGATGCTGCGCCGGCGCCCACCGCGAAGCTTCCGACGGTCGCGCCGATCCGGCTCCCCGTCCCGTCGGCGCCGCCCTCTTCCGCGGCGACTCCTGCCACCGCAGAGCCGCCCGCGCCCACCGCGTCACGCAAAGTTAGATTTTCTCCGAACGGAACGGGCGTGCCCGCCTCTGAGCGAGTTCCAGCCTCAAGTGGGCCGTCCGTTCCCACCCCTTTGCCGTCGCCCTTCGCCCCGCCCGCGCCCGCCCGCATCCCATTTAAGATCACCCCCCCGGCGAGCGATCTCTGCCCGGCGCCGGAGCTGCCTCTCAAACCCCTCGTCGCCGCGAAAAGCCTGCCGCTCGCGTTTTCGGATGCTGGCCCCCGTCTCCGCCTTTCGCTGCGCGCCGTCCTGCGCGAGCTGCCGCCGTTTCAATTCAGCGAACCGCTCGAGAAAATTCCCGAGTCGGCGCAGATCGAATTGCCCTTCGGCATCGTCCAGCCGCAACTGGCGCTCGGCCGGATCGCGATTTCGCCCGCCCAGTTTTACGCGGCCATGCCGGAGGAATTCCGGCCACTCTTCAAACTCGACGAAGGCGGGATGCCGGTGGCGCTGCCTTTGCCGGAAGTGTTGCAGAATTTGCCTAACGAATCCCTCCAGCTGCGCGGCGACCAGGAGGAAACCGAAGTGGAGCAGCTTTTCGAAACGCCCTTTAGCCAAAAAGCGGCCGAGGACGCCGAACGGATGAAGGTGCCGGCCGGCCCGATCGCGAAGGAAGCTGTTGTAGCCGGGGGCGTTGACCCCGGCGAGAGCGACGTCGCCTCCCCCAACGTTTTGGAAGCCACAGACCAGCCGGGGTCAACGCCCCCGGCGACAATGCGCACTCCTTTGCAGGTCGCGCTCGATACCGATGAGACGCTCGACGCCAAGTCGATCGTGACCCACGCCAGCCGCCTGCCCGGCGTGCGCGCCTGCGCGATTGTTTTTTCCGATGGCCTCAGCCTCGCCGGAAACATCCCGGCCGATTACGAAGCCGACGCCCTTTGTGCGATCGCGCCGGAGATCGTGAAGCGAATCGACGACCAGATGGTCGGAGCCCACTTCGGTGCGCTCCAGGGCATTACCCTCTTCTGCGCGAAGACGCCGGTGAGCTTTTTCGCCCACGGCAACATTTGTCTGGCCGCCCTCCATTCGGCCGGCGGGATCGCGGCCGAAATTCGCGACCGCCTCAGTTGCACCACTCAGGAGCTGGCCCGCATGTATGCGGAGCCGGCCTAACGCCTAACGAACCATGTCGATCATCAATTACGCCAGCCGCGAGATTCAATTCAAGATCGTCTACTACGGTCCCGCCCTCTGCGGGAAGACGACCAATCTCGGTTACATTCACGAGCGCATCAGCCCGGCCAACCGGGGCGATCTCGTCTCCCTCGCGACCGCGGCCGATCGCACCTTGTTCTTCGATTTTCTCCCGCTCAACGCGGTCGTGATCAAAGGTTTCGTGACCAAATTCCAGCTCTACACCGTCCCCGGCCAGGTGATTTACAACGCCACCCGGCAGCTCGTCCTCCGGAGCGTCGATGGGGTCGTTTTCGTAGCCGATTCGCAATGGGAGAAGATGGAGGAAAACGTCGAGAGCTTTAAGAACCTGGAGGAAAACCTCGCCCAGCAGAATATCTCGCTCGACGAGATTCCCTACGTCATCCAGTACAACAAGCGCGACCTGCCGAACATCGCGCCGATCAATTACCTCGAGTTCCTGCTCAACAATCGCAAGAAGCGGATGCAGAGTTTCGAGGTCATTTCGAGCACCGGACAGAACGTTTTCGCTTCGCTCAACGGCGTCTCCCAGATGTTGCTGCACAAATTCAGCAAACAAGGCGACGCGCCGACCAACATCGCCCCGCCGCCTGTCGTTGCGCCGGTGGAACCGACCGCGCTGCCGCAGGCGAGCCACTCCCTATGAACAGCATCCCCGCGCTCACGATCGAGAACGTCGCCTGTCTCGACGGCATCCTGGCCGATTTCCTGAAAAAAGCCGACGCCGAGCTGACGGTCGTGATCGACCGCGGCGGCAACGTCATCTCGCAGTATGGCGATCATTCCGCCATCGATGTGACGATCATCGCGGCGCTCGCGGCCGGCTCTTTCGCGGCCACCCGCGAGCTGGCCCGGCGGATCGGCGAGGTGGAATTCAATGCGCTCTATCATCAGGGCAACGGGAGCCACATTTTCATGAACTCGGTCGACGACGACACCATCATGATCACCGTCTTCAACCGCCGCACGACCGTGGGGCTGGTCCGGTTTTACTCCGTCGTCGCGGCCCAGGCGGTGGCGGAGCTCTTGAAGTCGCTCCAGGGCGTCGACCGTCCGGCCTTTCATTTCGAAGCAGCCGACGTGAGCGCGGCCCCGATCTTCGCGGATCGTTAGGCGTGCGCCGTTGTAGCCGGCCGCGCTGAGGCCGGCCGGGGCCAGCGCCCCCAGCCGCCGGGCGGCCCTGAAGGTTGCGCATTTGCCGAGTGAGAGGAAATTCAACCCCACCTTATGGCGGTACAATTTCGCGATTATTACGAGACCCTCGGCGTCGGCAAAACCGCCAGCGCCGCGGAGATCAAGAGCGCTTTTCGGAAGCTCGCGCGCCAGCATCATCCCGACGTGGCCAAGCCGAAGGAAAAGGCCGCCGCAGAGGAGAAATTCAAACAGATTAACGAGGCCTACGAGGTCCTGAGCGATCCCGAGAAACGTTCGAAGTACGATCAGCTCGGGGCGAACTGGAATCAGCCGGGCGGATTCCAACCGCCGCCCGAATGGGCGCGGGGTGGCGGCGGAGGCGGCGGGTTCCGGCGCGCTGCCGGTGGCAACGGCGGCGTCGAGTTCGAATTTGGCGGGACCGGGTTCAGCGATTTCTTCGAAGCCTTTTTCGGTGGCGGGCGCGGAGAATCGGCCTTCGGCGGCGGCAGCGGTTTCGGGCGGCGCGCGGCCACGGCCGAACGCGGCCTCGACGTGGAAGCCGATATCATGGTCACGCTCGAGGAAGCGCTGCACGGTTCGAAGCGACAAGTCTCCCTCCGCCGGGCCGGCTCCGACAAAACGGAAACTTACCAGGTCAAAATCCCGCGCGGCGTGCACGAGGGTCAGCGCATCCGGCTGGCCGGTCAGGGCGAAGCGGGCGCGCGCGGCGGCAAGAGCGGCGATCTTTTTCTGCGGGTGCGACTCGCGCGCCATCCCGATTTTTCCGTCGAAGGCAACGACCTGATCTATGAGGCGGCCTTGGAGCCGTGGCAGGCGGTTCTCGGAGCCCAACTGGAGGTTCCGACTCTCGAGGGCTTTCGCCGGCTGAAAATTCCGCCCGGCACGCAGGGCGGCCAGCGTTTTCGCCTGCGCGAGCGCGGGCTCCCCAACGCCAGCGGCGGGCGGGGCGATCTCTACGTGGCGGCGCAAATCACGGTGCCGAAAACTTTGACTGACGCACAGCGGGCGCTCTGGGAGCAGCTCGCGAAAGCGCCGGAAGGTTTGTAGGGCGGGCGCTCCGCCTGCCCGGATTCTTGAAACACGGCAAGCGAAGCGCTTGCCCTCCAATTCTCCTTTCGCTATCAAAGCGGAAATGAAAATTGCGCTCGGCTCCGATCACGCTGGCTACCGCTACAAGGAAAAAATCAAGGAGCTCCTGCCGTCGTTAGGCCATGAGGTCGTCGATTTCGGGACCGACAGCGAGGAGGCGGTCGATTATCCGAAGTTCATCCGGCCAGCCGCGGAAGCGGTCGCCCGCGGAGAATGCGATCGCGGGATCGTCCTCGGCGGCTCGGGCAACGGCGAAGCGATCGCGGCCAACAAGGTGCGCGGCATTCGTTGCGCGCTCTGCTGGAACGAGGAGACGGCGCGCCTCTCGCGCCAGCATAACGACGCCAACGTGCTCTCGTTAGGCGAACGCATGATCAGCGAGGAGATGGCGCTCGCGATCGTGCGCATCTGGCTCTCGACCGATTTCGAAGGCGGCCGCCACGCCCGGCGCATCGCCCAGCTCGAACCCTAAGCGCGCCGACCCGCCTAACGATCGGCCAGGATCGCCTCCAGTTTCGCCCGCGCCGCCGAGACGAGCGGCGGACCGTGCCCGAAAAGCAGCCGCGCGAAGGAAAAATCGAGCAATTGCCGGAGCGATTGCCGGAGCAGGTCCTGATCGGCGCAGTATTTCGCCGGGAGGAGCGCGCAGCCGCCGGGGTCGGTCGGGAGGAGCGCATCGCCCACGATCAACGTGCCGCCATCGTCTTCCAGATGAAGTGCGATCTCGCCTTCGATTCCACCTTTGAGGTCGACCACTTCGAGGCGATCGCCAATCTTGTCGCCGGCGAAGATGGCGAGCGGCTCGCCTTCGTTCAGGGTGCTCGCGGTCGTCGCCGAACTCAGCAGCGCCGCGCCATACTCCGCGGCGAACCATTCCGCCGCCCGCTTGTGATTCGGGTTGGTCACGAAGACGCCACAGATCTTTCCCATGGCGGTCAGCTCCGAGAGGGCTTCGGGCGCGAGACGGATGGGGTCGATCAGGAAGAGCCGATCATCCAGGCGCAGAGCGGTGGAGAAGAGCTCGGCTTTGGTGGCCGGCTCGTAAGCCTGCCAAAGGGCGAGCTGCGGGGAAAGAAGCTGGAGCTCAAGAGCGGGCGACATGCGGGAGAAAGGCGAATGGGGTTGGCACCGTAGATGCTATACAGAATACAATTACCAGAAACGCCATATGATGACCTTCTCCTATCAAGCTCGTGATGGTTCCGGCAATATCGTAAACGGTATCCAGGAAGCCATCAACGAGGACAATGCTGTCACCAGTCTCATGAGCCGCGGGCTCATGGTGCTTTCACTCCAACAAAAGGCCGCCGCCAGCCGCCAGAAAAACAAGGTCTGGACAGTCAAGGAAACCGACCTCGTCCTTTTTACCCGCCAGCTCGCGACCATGATCGAGGCCGGCATCTCGCTCGTGCAGGCGCTGACCGCGCTCTATGAGCAGTGCGACGCGAAGCGGCAGAAGAATTTGCAGCACGTCATCAGCGACGTGACCGCCCGGGTGCAGGGCGGCGAGACGTTGCACGAATCGATCGGGAAACATCCGCGTGTCTTCAATCGTCTTTTCGTCAGCATGGTGAAAGCGGGCGAGCACGGCGGTCTCCTCTCCGAGATTCTCGACCGGCTCGCCGGGTTCCTCGAAGCCAGCGCCCGTCTGCGCAAGAAGATCAAATCGGCCATGACCTATCCGGTCATCGTCATTTGCATCGCCTTTTTGATCACCACCTTCCTGATCGTCCGGGTCGTCCCGGTCTTCGGGGAAATCTTCAAGGACTTCGGGGCCAAGCTGCCCGCGCCGACCCAATTCCTGATCGACCTGAGCGACTTCATCCGGGCGCAATGGTATTTCATGATCCTCGGCATCGGCGGCGCGATCTTCGGGACGCGCGCTTTCCTCCGCTCGACGCGTGGGCGGCAGTTGAGCGACCAGTGGAAGCTGAAGCTCCCGGTCTTCGGACCGCTCGTGCACAAGATCGCGATGTCGCGTTTCGCCCGCACCTTTGCCCAGCTCATCCGGAGCGGCGTGCCGATCCTCGAAGTGCTCGACATCGTCGGCGGCTCGGCCGGCAATCACGTCGTCGAGGAAAGCATCAAGGGCGTGAGCACGGATGTGGAGAAAGGCGATAACCTCTCGGTCGCGCTTTCGAAGAAGAAAATTTTTCCGCCGATGTTGCTGCGGATGGTGGCCGCCGGCGAATCGACCGGCCGGATCGACACCATGCTGGAGAAAATGGCCGACTTCTGGGACGAAGAAGTCGAAGCCATGCTCGACGCCATGACCTCGTTGATCGAGCCCCTTTTGATCGTGTTCCTCGGGGTGATCGTGGGCGGCATCGTGATCGCGATGTTCCTGCCGATCTTCAAGTTGAACGAAGTAGTTTCGCAGAGCAAAAGCTAGGGAGAAGCTTGCTCGGTGGA
>JBBQHV010000060.1:0-8825 GCA_038324295.1 Chthoniobacterales bacterium | reverse complement strand
AATTTCGCTGCGAGATCATCGGCGAAGGGCCGCTCCAAGTTTCGCTCGACGAGCAAATCAAGGCCGCTGACCTAACGAACCGGGTGACGCTGGCCGGTTCCCTGCCGCAAAGGGAAGTGATCCGTCGGCTCGCGCGCAGTGCGATCTTTGCGCTCCCGTGCGTCGCGGAAACGGGCGGCGGGATGGACAACCTGCCCACCGTCGTGATGGAGGCGATGGCCGCTGGTTTACCGGTCATCTCGACTCCGATCGGCGGGGTCCCCGAGATGGTGCGCGAGGGCGAGACCGGTCTGCTCGTGCCCGAGCGGGAGCCGGCCGTTCTCGCGGACGCGCTCGCCCGCCTCCTCGCCGATCGCGGCCTCGCGCAGTCTTTAGGCGCGGCCGGCCATCGGCGGGCCGCGGAGCTGTTCGCGATCGAGCGGTCTGCCCGCGCCCTGCGCGAGCTTTTGTTGTAGCCGGGGTCTGCGACCCCGGCTACAACAGTGACCGCCCGGCAATCACGCGCGGATGCATCTTGCAGCCGGGCTCGCGCGGATTAACCGTTAGACTATGAACATCCGGTATCTCCTAAGCGCTCTTCTCGGCAGCGTTTTCCTGCTCGCATCCGCAGGCCTTTGTCGCGCGGAACATCCCCCGAAGTGGATCGACACCTACAACAGCCTGCTCGGCAAATACGTCACTAGTAGCGGAGTGAAATACGCCGCCTGGAAATCCAACGCCGCCGACATGCAGGCCATCCAGCAAGTCGTCAACGACATCGCGAGCGAGAAAATCTCGAGCTTGAGCAAAAAGGAGCAGCTCGCCTTTTACATCAACGCCTACAACGCCTGGATCCTGCACGAGGCGCTCGGCAAGTATCCGACCAAAAGCGTGAAGGATTTGCTCTTCACTTTTTTCACCGGCCAGCGGATCAAGGTCGCGGGCGACCAGATGAGTTTCAATCATCTCGAGAAGGACATCATTCGCCCGAAGTTCAACGAGCCGCGCGTCCACTTCGCCCTCAACTGCGCGAGCCGCAGCTGCCCGCCGCTCAACGAAGAGCCGTTCCGCGGCGCGAAGCTCGATGCCCAACTCGAGAAACTGGCGACCGCTTTCGTCAATTCAAAGAATGGCGTCGACTACATGCCGGAAAAAAATACCGCTGCGCTCTCCGCCATTTTCAACTGGTACAAGGACGACTTCAAAGCGGGGGGCGGCCCGGTCGCTTTCATCAACCAGCGCCGGAACCCACCCTTGCCTAACGATGTCAAAATCACCTACCAGGATTACGACTGGTCGCTCAATGAGGCGAAGTAAATGAGCGGCGGGAACGGGGCGGGACGCTGGCAGGCCCGCTGGCGCGCTTTCCGTCAGCCCGTCACCGAGGAAAAGGCGCGCGTTCTGCAGGAGCGCTGGGAAGCGCTTCCGGCGGAATTGCAGACCGACAACCAAATCGCCGGACGCCACCTGACCCATTGCGGCTTCACGTTAGGCGCGAGCTATTGCTCGTTTCATTGCACCCATTGTTACCTGCCGAAAAATGCGAACTCGGTCCCGATCCCGTCGCTCGCTCAGGTCCGGGAACAGATCGACGCGAACCGGCGTTTCCAAGGGCCGGGCGGCGGATTGCAGATCACGGGTGGTGACGTCGCGGATGCGTATTGGCGCGCCGGGCGAGCCGACGAGCTGATCGAGATCGTTCGTTATGCCTACTCGGTCGGATCGATTCCGATGCTCATGACGCACGGCCAGACGCTCATCGAGCAGCCGGAATTTCTCGAGCGCCTCGTCGTCGAAGGCGGCCTGCGCCAAATTTCGGTCCACATCGATATGACCCAGGCCGGCCGGCACGGCTACCCGATCGGCCGGATCAAATCGGAAGCCGATCTTCATCCGGTCAGGCAGGCGTTTACCGATCTGGCGAAACGCGTGCGGGCGAAGACCGGGGCGCCGTTGGAGTACGCGCTCAGTTTTACCGTCACGCGCAAGAATATCGACGACGTGCCGGAAGTGCTCCGCTGGTATCTGGCCGATCCCGAGCGCATCCACATCTGGCGCATGATCAGCTTTCAGCCGGAAGCCGACACCGGCCGGACGATCTATTCGGAACGGCCGATCACGCCGGACGACGTCTGGGAAAAAATTTGCGAGGGCGTCGGCCTGCCCCTGCGCCGCGATGTTTCGATTTTCGGTCATCCCGATTGCAACAGCTGGGCCTCGCTTCTCGTGGCCCGGCCTTCCGGGAAAATCTTTCCGCTCCTCCCGGACGACAAAAAATTCGACGCGCTGCTCGGCGATGTGCTGCGCAAGATTGGCGGCCTCTCACTGGTCAACGACGATGCCGGCACGCCGCCCTTTCGGCTCGCGGGGGTGCTGCTGCAGCATCCGCTCCTTGCCCTGAAAACGCTCACTCGTCTCCTCCGCTACATGACTTCGCGCCACGCTCCGCCGGAGATTTTGCGTTCGTTAGTGCGGGGAAAAGTGCACACGGTCGGGGTCGGCATGCACAACTTCATGGACGCAGCGCAGGTCGCCAACGCCGATCACGATCCCGTCGTTAGGGCGCGACTCGACTCCTGCGTCTTCAAGGGCGCGGTCAAGCGCAACGGCGTCTGGGAAGCGGTCCCGATGTGCGCGATGAACCAACAAACCTGGTCGGAAGTCTACGACGCGCGCCTGCGCGACCCCGAGCTCGTTAGGCCGGCGTTGTAGCCGGGGGCGGTGACCCCGGCCCTACGCAAGGGACGACGCTTTAGCCCACAGACCCGCCGGGGTCACCGCCCCCGGCTACAACGAGCGTCTAGAGGAATTCGCGCGCCACTCCGACCGCGCGCAGATAGACGCGATGCGGGCCGCCGCGCATCAGCTCCTCTTTCACCAGACTAACGGGGTCGCCTTTTCCGGCCGGCAGGATCTGTTGCATTTTGCGGCCCTGAGTGCGGCCGAAATTCACTTCCAACAAATCCGCCCCGATCTTGTGCGCGACGTGAAATTCCGCGCTCTCGCTTCGGAGCATCACGCGCCCGATCGATTCGCCCGCTTTCTCGCTCAGCTTGACCGAGATTTTTCGCACGCCGCCGTCTCCTTCTTTCTCGAAGCCTAACGAGTTTCCCCGGCCGCTCCCCTTCACCCATTCCAGCTGCGCCGCGAGCCAGCCGACGAGAAGGAGCGCGGTCGAGCGATAGCCGGGCGCGTGTTCGATCTCGAGGGCGATGATTTCGTTGAGGTGATGATGTGTCACCGGATGATCGAAAAATTGGGCGAGCGCGATGCGCAGGTGGACGATCCGCACCCAGTTGAGATCGCAGAGCACGATCCGCTGGCGCGCTTCTTCCTGGGCGGTCCGGACGAGTTTCATTTGCTCGCAGAAATTGCTCCAGGTCTGGCTGTCGTAGATCACGCGATCGACCCAGGCCCAGAGATGTGGATCCATCGGGGAGGGGAATTTCTCCTGCCACCAAAGATTAAGCGGGAGGTCGGAATCGAGCTGCGCGAAAACAATATTCGGGAGGAGCGCGGCCGATTTGCCTTTGAGGGAAAAGGAAAGCTGCTCGGAGCAAGCCTGCGTGCCGCCGGCCCGGCTGGTGTGACAATGGGCGCTGATCCACGCTTCCACCTGGCTCTCGGGCGCGGCGGGATCGGCTGCGATGACAATCGCGCGGCAGGCGTGATTTTCCGTGATCGCGGAAATGAGCGCGGTGTTTTTGCCTAACGAGTCCGGGGCTTCGCTGTAAACCGCGAGATTGATGAGCGAAGCGCGCGCCTTCGCTCCGCCCGCCTCTTCCCAAAGTTTCTTCAGCTCCTTCTCGATCTTCGGGATTTCGACCGGCATCCCGGGAGTAAAAGTGTCAGCGGCGGCGGCGGGCATCGGTTTATCTCCCGGTTGTTCGGGTGATTGTAGGGCGATCCGCCTCAGGCGGATTGCCCAGTTTCTGAAACGGGGCAGGCGAAGCGCCCGCCCTACAATCTCGCGGGCTCATAGTCTTCGCCAGGCCCGGCCGTCGCGGGCGAGCAGCTCGTCGGCTTCCTCCGGGCCCCAGGAGCCAGCCGGATAGGTTGTCAGCTCCGGTGCGCCTTCCTTGGCGACCCACGCTTCTTCGAGGGTATCGATGAGCGCCCAGGCCTGCTCGACCTCGTCGCGCCGCGCGAAGAGGGTGGCGTCCCCGCTCATCGCGTCGAGCAACAGCCGTTCGTAGGCTTCCGGGCTCGCTTTCCCGAAGGAGGTTCCGTAGTGAAAATCCATCTTCACCGACTCGATCCGGAAACTTGTGCCCGGCACTTTCGCCTGCATCCGCAACGAAATGCCCTCATCCGGCTGGATCCGAATCACGAGCACATTCTGATCGGGCGCGTCTGATTCCCGATTGAACAAAACCTGCGGCGCTTTCTTGAAGTGGACGGAAATTTCGGTGCCGGATTTCGGGAGCCGTTTTCCGACCCGGACGTAGAAGGGCACGTTCGCCCAACGCCAGCTATCGACCCGCAACTTGAGCGCGACATAGGTCTCGGTTTGCGATTTCGGATCGACATTTTTCTCGGCCCGATAGGCCACCGCCGGCTTGCCCGCGATCGCCCCTTCCGCGTATTGCCCGCGCACGACATCCTGGCCGACTTTATCCAGCTCAAACCGGCGGATCGAGCGGACGACTTTCACCTTTTCATCGCGAATGCTGTCGGCCCCGAGATCGGTCGGCGGCTCCATCGCGACGAGACAGAGGAGCTGGAGAAGGTGATTCTGCACCATGTCGCGGAGCGCGCCCGCGCCTTCGTAGTACCCGGCCCGGTTTTCCACGCCTAACGTCTCCGCGGCCGTGATCTGGACGTGGTCGATGTTCTGCGCGTTCCAGAGCGGTTCGAAAATCGCGTTCGCGAAACGCAGGACCAAAATATTTTGCGCGGTCTCTTTCCCGAGGAAGTGATCGATCCGGTAGGTTTGGTTCTCGGAAAACGAGCTCTGCACGATCTGGTTGAGATGCCGGGCCGACTTCAGATCGGTCCCGAACGGTTTCTCCAGAATGACCCGTGCCCAGCTCCCTTCGCGCGCCTTGTTCAGGCCGGCTTTTTTCAGGTTCGTGATGATGATCTCGAATTGGTCGGGCGAAGCGGCGAAGTAAAAAAGGCGATTGCCGCGAGTGCCGCTGTCCTGGTCGAGTTTGTCGAGACGTTCGGCCAGTTTCTTGTAGCCGGCTTCGTCGGCGAATTCGCTCTGGTGATAATAGAGCGAGCGGGCAAAACCATCCCAGACTTCGTCGCGCACGGTTTGGCGCGAAAATTTGCGGGTCGCCTCTTCCATCTCCTGGCGAAATTCCTCATCCGTCTTCGGCCGGCGGGCGAAGCCGATCACGGCCACGGCCGGCGGCATCTCGCCATCGGCCGCAATATTATAGAGAGCGGGCACGAGCTTCCGATGGGTCAGGTCACCCGTCGCGCCGAAGATGACGACGGCGCAGGGCTGCGGGACCGCCTTGTTCGAAAGACCTTCGCGCAAGGGATTGGCGTTTTCCTTCATAGTCGGCCGCAACTTACGCAGAAGCCTTTGGCTTAGTTAAGAAAAATCCTTGCCGATGTGATGCATTCATCTTGTTGAAAATGCCGGCACCTCCTACAAAGAGGCGTCCGAAGGCCCCATGCGGATCGCCACCTACAACGTCGAGAATCTCTTCAGCCGGGTGAAGGCGATGAACGGCGACGATCCGGCCAAGACCAGCCTCGTGCTGGCCGACGTCGCGGAACTGCAACGACTGATCGAGCAGCCGCTCTACAGCGCCGCGGACAAAGCGCGCATCCTCGCGATTTTGAAAAAACACAAGGCGACCGGAACGAGCGGGCCGTTTTTTCTTCAGGAGACGCGGCGGCGTTTGTATTCCGGCGGGAAGATTGTGGCCGAAGGACGCGAAGATTGGATCGGCTCGATCGAATGGGCGCGGGATTTGTTTCAGGCGCCGGCGATTGAAAACACCGGCCGCATCATCAATCAACTCAAGGCCGACGTGCTCTGCCTCGTCGAGGTGGAAAGCCGGCCCGTTTTGCGTCGCTTCAACGAGACGATCCTGGAGGAGGCGCCTTATCCGCACGCCATGTTGATCGACGGGAACGACGAGCGCGGGATCGATGTCGGGATTCTCTGCCGGCGGCCGCTCCTCGATCTGCGCAGTCACGTCGACGATCTCGACGCGACCACCGGGCGGCCGGTTTTCAGCCGCGATTGCGCGCAGTTTGAGATCGATATCCCGGGGACGCATCATCTTTGGGTGCTGGTGAATCATTTCAAAAGCCGCGGTTACGGGAGCAAGACGTCGAACGATGCGCGCCGAAAACGGCAGGCGGAAACCGTCGCGGCGATTCTGCGACAATTCGATTTGGAGAAGCAATTTGTGGTGGTGGCGGGCGACTTTAACGAGTTGCCCAACTCCGATTCGCTCGCGCCGCTCCTCAAGCGGGACGGCCTGCGCAACGCCTTCGACAAATTGCCTAACGACGCGGATCGCTGGACGCATCGCGACGACGCGATTCCGAGCAAGAACGATCAGATCGATTATCTCCTCATCTCGAAAGCGCTCTGGCCGCACCTGCAGGAGGTCGGAATCGAGCGGCGCGGGATTTGGGCCCACGCGAAGAAGACGCGGGCGAAGTATCCGCCCCTAACGACCGTGACCGGCGACAGCAATTCGGCGAGCGATCACGCGGCGGTCTGGGCGGATTTCGATCTGTAGGAGATCCAATCCTTCCTCCTGCTCTTGCTCCCTAACGAAAAGGGTTTGGAGCAGGAAGAAGGAGTCGTTAGTCGGGCAGCGGAAATTTTCTCGTCAACTGCTGGACCTGCTCGCGCACTTTCCCGAGCGTGCGTTCGTCTTCCCGACCAGCGAGCGCTTCGGCGATGAGATCGGCGATCTCGAGCATCTCTTCTTCTTTCATCCCGCGGGTCGTGACCGCGGGCGTGCCGAGGCGGATGCCGCCCGGTTTGAAGATTGGATAAGTATCGAACGGAATCGCGTTCTTGTTCACCGTGATCCCGGCCCGGTCGAGGATGTTTTGCGCGTCTTTGCCGTTGATCTCTTTCGGGCGCAGATCGACGAGCATGAGGTGATTGTCGGTCCCGCCGGAGACAATTCGGTAGCCGTGTTTGGCGACACCGGCGGCGAGCGCCTTGGCATTGAGGACGACCTGCCGTTGATACTCGCGGAAAAACGGCTGGAGCGCTTCCTGGAAACAAACCGCCTTGGCCGCGATCACGTGCATGAGCGGTCCGCCTTGCACCCCGGGGAAGACCGACGAGTCGATCGCCTTGGCAAATTTTTCTTCGCAGAGCACGATCCCGCCGCGCGGTCCGCGCAGGCTTTTGTGTGTCGTGGTGGTGACGAACTGCGCGTGCGGGACCGGGCTGGGATGTTCGCCGCCCGCGACGAGTCCGGCGATGTGTGCCATGTCGATGAAGAGGAGAGCATCGACCGAATCGGCGATCTGGCGGAGGCGCGGAAAATCAATGAAACGCGGGTAGGCGGAAGCGCCTGCGGTGATGAGATGAGGGCGCACTTCCTCGGCTTGTTTGGCGAGCGCGTCGTAGTCGATCTGCTCGGTTTTCTCGCTCACGCCGTACTGCGTGACTTCGTAGAGTTTGCCGGAAAAATTCGCGGGATGGCCATGGGTGAGGTGACCGCCGTGGGCCAGGTTCATGGTGAGGATGCGATCGCCTGGTTTTATCGCGGCGAAATAAACCGCCATGTTCGCCTGTGCGCCGCTGTGCGGTTGCACGTTGACGTGCTCCGCGCCGAAAATCCTGAGGGCGCGATCGATCGCCAGTTGCTCGACCACGTCGACGTTTTCGCAGCCGCCGTACCAGCGTTTCCCGGGATAGCCTTCCGCGTACTTATTCGTCAGGCAGGAACCCTGCGCTTCCATCACGGCGCGGCTCGTGAAGTTTTCCGAAGCGATCAGCTCGATGTTCTCGCGCTGCCGCTTTTCCTCTGCCTGGATGGCTTCGAAAATCTCGGGATCGACCTTGCGCAGGCCTCCGCCTAACGACGCTCCGGAAGGTCCTCCCCGGCCGCCCGATGATTCGCTCTCGTCAGATAAATTTGCCATGCTGGATCCTGCTGCGGCACCCCCGCGTGCCCAGCGGGGCAGTGCCATTTCGGTTTCTTCTACGAACGTGAGAACGCTCGGTAAAGCCTTTTCAATCGCGTCGGCGCAATCGTGGTAAACGTGGTAGCCCATCCCGATCGGGTCGGGCAGGTCGCACCATTGCGTCGCGCCCGCTTCTTCAAATTCGCGAAGCAAAAAAGCCTTCTCGGCGGCTTCGGGAAAGAGGAGTTGAATCGTCTCGAGGTGGGAGCCGGTCATGGCAAAAATATGGGTCGCCCGATCGACCAGGGTGGCGGTGAGCGGCTGACTGCGGAAGCCGGAGATATCGACTCCGCGTTTCCGGCAAACCTCGATCGCGTGCATGCTCGGCGGCTGGCCGCGCACGGCGTGGACTCCGGCGGCATCGACCTCGATGTCCTTGCGATTGCCGAGCAATCGGCGGAAAAGTCCCAACGCCATGGGGCTTCGGCAGATGTTGCCCGTGCAGACAAAAAGGACGTTTTTCACAATTCTCGAGACGCGGCGGCGACGCTTCCGCGAAGGTAAAATCAAACTCAATCACGTCAACGAATCGACCGTTGTAGCCGGGGGCGCTGACCCCGGCCCGGCTGACGCAAAGGTTACTCTCACCGGGGTCAGCGCCCCCGGCTACCTAAACAGGTAAGGACGCATTGCAATGGTGGATGAAGTACCAGATTGCTCCAATGTGATTGTCTACTTTCTTTGAAAAGGAGGGGTGCGACCTCTATCTGATAGAGCCTTAC
>JBBQHV010000059.1:0-8865 GCA_038324295.1 Chthoniobacterales bacterium | reverse complement strand
GAACCTGCGACTTCTTGCGTGTGAAGCAAGCGCTCTACCACTGAGCTAATCGCGCCGGAAAAAGCAGTCCGTAGAATTGCAGCGCTCTCCCGACGCGGCAACTTTTTTAAGCTTCCTCCGCGGCCGGGGCGAGCGTGAGGGGCGCTTCTTCCGCGGCCGTGCGCGCCGGCCGCCGCGAAGCAAAGAGCGGAGGACGGGTCGAGAGCGCTTCGCGGAAGTAGATCGCGACGGCGGCGAGCAGGATCCAGGAGGCGATCGGCTGCACGCGGTGCAGGAGATCGATCGCGTGCAGGGTCGGCGCGAGCTTTTTATCGACCAGGAGCACGTGGGTGATCATGGCCGCGCTCATCGCGGAAAAAACGAAGTGGAGCAGACTCAGGCGCAGGCTCACCCCGAGCGCGACGGCGCTCATGACCGCGCCCCAGAGGAGGTAGCGTTCATGCATTTGCGCGAGGAGCGCGAACATGAGGAGCCAGGGCGTGGTCACCGCGATGAGGAGGCGCGGATCGCGATGGCGGGCGTGGCGCGCGGCGCCGAGGGCGCAAAGAATGAGCGCGGCCAGGTAGAGGAGACGGAGGGTCCACTGCCAGGTGAAGGCGAGGTGAACCGGTCCCAGCGGCAGGATGAGGAACGGGGTCTTAAGCGACCAATCCAAACCCGCCATGAGTGACGGCAGGTTGTAGCAGGAGCTGATGAAGAGATAGGGATAATGCTCGCTTCCGTAGAGGAAGCCGACTTTCAACCAGGCAAAGCTGCCGTCGCCGAACGCGCCAAAAATGAAAGCGGCAATGGCCGCGACGCCCGCTCCCCAGGCCCAGGTGTTGCGCGAGTCGCGCCGCCAGAACCAGAGCGCGGTCGCACCGCCGGCGAGCGCGACCACGAGCCACCCGAGCGGATGACGCAGCACCCACGGCGAAACGACCAGAGCGCTGGTCGCGGCAAAACCGGCGAGGAGACGCAGGGCGCGCTTCCAGCGTTTTTGCCAGAGCGGCCAGAAAATAAAAAAGGGCGCGACGAAAAGGAGCTGGCCCTTGAGCATGCTCCCGAGAGCGAGGAGGCAGCCGCACCAAAACCAGCGCTTCTTCAAGGCGGCGAGGGCAGCGAAAAGATAAAACGGCAGAATCCAGACGTCCCATTGCGGCCAGGCGTGGGCGTCGAGAATCATGGAGGGCTCGAGCCAGGCCACGCCGGCGGCGAGCAGCCCGCAGATGGTCGCGCGCGGGCCGGGCGGGAGGCGGCGGAGTGGGCCCGAATCGGTCGCGCCCGAAGCGCGCTGCACCACCAGCCTAACGAGCAGGAAAATTCCCACGGCGGTGAGCAGTTCGCAAAACATATTCACGCGCAGGAGCGGCTCGACGTACTCCGGCGTGCCGTCTTCCGCGCCGGGATATTTCGTCCGCACCTCTTTCGTCCAGAGCGACATGACGAGCAGCCGCAATGGCGGATAATCGAGATTGTACTGCCCCTTGTAGGCTTCCTTCCGGACTCGCTCGTAGAGCCCGAGATAGCCGCGGCCGAAGGCCCGCCAGGAATCGGCAGCTTCGTTAGGCGAAAGTCTATTCCCTTCCTTGAGCGTCTCCCGGCCCCAATAAAAGCCGTTCACGATGTCGTGCTGAAAACGCAGATGCTTCGTTTCCTTCCAGGCAAAACGGCGTAGCTGCACACCGGCGAAGAGCAGTGCGAGGAGGGCCGCGCCGAGCAAGGCACAACGAAAAACGGACCGGCTGAGACGCGATCGGGTGCGGCGGCTGGCTTCCATCGTCGCACGATGGTAGCCCGCCGCTGCCGGTGAGCAACCTGGCGCGGCGGCGCGATCCGACAGAGTGGCGGCGTTGCAACGGCGGTCGTCCGGCGAGATCACCCCGTTTGGACGGGGCCTCGCCTCAATTCTTCAACGGAAAAATCTCGTCAAACATGAGGAGAAAACGCCGAATCTCGAACGGCTTTGTGATGTAATCGCGCGCTCCGGCCGCGAGCATGCGCTCGATCTGGCTCGGCTTCGAGTCGGCACTAATGACGATGACGGGCGTCGCCGCCGTGTCGGTTTGCGCGCGCAGACTGGCGAGCACATCGCTCCCGTGCATGTCGGGCAAATCGAGATCGAGCAGGACCAATTCCGGTCGGCGCGTCGCCGCCATGGCCAGGCCTTGCTGGCCGTTCTCCGCCCAGGCAAGCTCGGTCCCGGGCCGATCGTTCAGGATGGTTTCGATCAAACGAAAATTCGCTTCACTGTCCTCGATGCAGAGGACATGACGATCGCCCGCCCCGGCCGGAGTCATCTTCGGGATGAAAGGATCATGCGAGATCGGGGCCGGCGGCGTCGGGATAACCTGCGGCCTGAGCCTGGCGACGCCGCCGTTGGTCTGTGTGGTTCCCTCGCGGGCGGTCGCTTCGTCCATCGTCTTGCGCAACTGCTCACGCAGCATCTTGATTTCGAGCTGAGCGAGGCGCAGCGCCTGTTGGGTGGATTCAGCTTCTTCTGGAGCGTTCATTTGTTTTTAAAAAGATGCAATTTTCAAGCCAGACGGAGCGTCGTCGATCGGATCCCGGAGTTTCTTCGCCATCTCGAGATCGCGGCTCATTTTGTTTTTGTGGGTGGAGAAAAGGAGTGCGGTCTCTTCCGAAATAAGATCGTCCTCAAACGCGCGCATGAGCGCTTGGTCGAAGGTGTGCCAGCCGAGAGTCGAGCCGGCTTCGATGATTTCCTGGAAGGTGCGGTTTTCGGTTTCGCCGTAGAGCAGGGTTTCGCGCGTGCGCAGGCTGCTCCCCATGATCTCGGTCATGAGCAGGCGCCCGCCGCCCAGTTTGCCCACGAGCCGCTGGCTCACGATGTAACGGAGAGTGTCGGCGAGCCGCTCGCGGACTTGTTTTTCCTCGTCGGTGCTAAAGAGACCGAGGATACGGTTGATGCTCTGCCCGGCGTTGATCGTGTGCAGAGTGCTGAAAACGAGGTGACCTGTCTCCGAGGCGGTGAGCGCGATCTCCATCGTTTCGCGGTCGCGAATTTCGCCGAGCAGGATGATTTTCGGCGCCTGGCGCAAGGCCGCGCGCAAGCCGGTCGCGAAGTCGGAAAAATCTTTCCCCAGCTCGCGCTGACTGAAGGCGGAACGGCCATGCGGATGAAGAAACTCGATCGGATCCTCGAGGGTGACGACGTGGACTTCCTGGGTTTGGTTCACCTCGTTGAGGAGGGCGGCGAGGGTGGTGGTCTTGCCGCTCCCGGTGCTCCCGGTGAGGAAAACGATGCCGAATTTCTCGCGCACGATCTCGCGAAAAATCGGAGGCAAGCCTAACGATTCGATCGTCGGGATCTCCGCTTGCAGCTTGCGCATGACGAGGCCGTGCCGCCCGTTCTGCCGGAAAATATTGACCCGGAAACGCGCCACCCCGGGAATGGCAAAGCTCGTGTCGCACGAACCGGTTTGCCCCAATTCGGTACGGAGGCGCGCATTGCCGGCGATGAGGAGCTCGGCCATGGCGTCGATGTGTGCGGGCTGGAGGGCCGCATCGCTCTCTTCCATCGGCAGCTCCTGCAGCTTGCCGTAGCGCTCGATCATGGGAGCTTTCCCGACCAGAAACAGGCAGTCGGAAACGCCCTCGCCGCTCTCCAGCATGGCGGTGAGCAATCCTTGAAGTTCCTCGTTCGTCATGGTGTGGGCCCGTCGGTCCAGCCGGGCCTTGGTAGTGCAAGAATTGTTCCAATCGGTGGAGCGAATCGCGGCGGCTTGCGAATTGCGGAGCGGCCCTTATTAAGAGGCATGTCCGAACACAAAATGACGCTCACCTGGAAGCGCGCCACGCCCGACTTCGAATACAAAACCTACAACCGCGATCACAAGTGGAGCTTCGATGGCGGCCACGAGATGGAGGCCTCGTCCGCGCCGGCTTACCTCGGCAATCCCAAGCTGGTCGATCCCGAGGAGGCCTTCATCGCGGCGCTCTCCAGCTGCCACATGCTCACTTTCCTCGCCGCCGCCTGTAAGAAAAAATTCCTGCTCGACGAATACATCGATGAAGCGGTCGGCCAGATGGAGAAAAACGCCGAAGGCAAGCTCGCGATCACGAAAGTCGAGCTCCATCCGAAGCTGAAATTCTCCGGCGACAACCAGCCGGGCGAGCAGGACATCGAAGCGATGCATCACTTCGCGCACGAGAACTGTTTCATCGCCAACTCGGTCAAGACCGAGGTGATGGTCGCGAAATAACCAGAATTTTTCTCACCGCGGATTACGCGGATGGCGCGGATAATAAGAGGAGAAGCTGACTCTTCCCATCCGCGTAATCCGCGTAATTAGCGGTTAAATTTCTTCCATGAGCAGCCCTAACGACGCCCAGCGGATGGAAAAAATCGTCAGCCTCTGCAAGCGGCGCGGTTTCATTTTCCAGGCAAACGAGATCTACGGAGGCCTCAACGGCGTCTGGGATTACGGCCCGCTCGGGGTCGAGCTGAAGCGCAACGTCAAAGATTATTGGTGGCGCGTGATGGTGCGCGAGCGCGACGACGTCGTCGGCCTCGACGGCGCCATCCTCACCCATCGCGCTGCGCTCAAGGCGAGCGGGCACGAGGACACCTTCAGCGATCCGATGGTCGATTGCCGCACCTGCAAAGCGCGGCTCCGCGCCGATCAGTTGCCGGAAAAAAACGGCGTTAAACAATGCCCCAATTGCGGCGGCAAGGACCTGACCGAGGCGCGCCCTTTCAACCTCATGTTCTCGACCCAGATGGGCGCGTCGGCCGATCCGGATTCGATCGCCTACCTTCGCCCGGAGACCGCGCAGTCGATTTTCGTGCAGTTCAAAAACGTCCTCGACACTTCGCGCAAGAAGCTGCCTTTCGGGATCGCGCAGATCGGGAAAGCGTTTCGCAACGAGATCAATCCGCGCAATTACATTTTTCGCTCGCGCGAGTTCGAACAGATGGAGTTGGAATATTTTTGCCGGCCGGAGCAGGGGATGGAGTTGCTCGAGTATTGGAAGGAAGAGCGGCTCAGGTTTTACGAAAACATCGGGATCGCCCGGGAAAAATTGCACGTTCTGACCGTGCCCGATTCCGACCGCGCCTTCTATTCCAAAGGCACCTACGACATCGAATACGATTTTCCTTTCGGCCGGCAGGAGCTGGAAGGGGTCGCCTACCGAACCGACTACGACCTCTCGCAGCATCAAAACGCGAGCGGCAAACCGCTCGATTATTTCGACGAGGAAACGAAGCAGCGTTTCACTCCGCACGTGGTCGAGCCGAGCGCCGGGGTCGATCGCACCGTCCTCGCGCTCCTCTGCGAAGCCTATGCCGAGGAGACCGTGACCGACGAGAAAGGCAAAAGCGAAACCCGCACCGTGCTCCGTTTCCATCCGCGCGTCGCGCCGATCAAAGCCGGCATTTTTCCGCTCCTGAAAAACAACGAACAATTGGTCGCGAAAGCGCGCGCCGTGCAGGCGCTCCTCCGTCCGCTCATGAACGTCTTCTACGACGAGACCGGCGCGATCGGCCGGCGCTACCGGCGGCAGGACGAAGCCGGCACGCCCTTTGGCATCACGATCGACTTTGAGTCGTTAGGCGAACGCGACCCGGTCCTGGCCGAGACCGTCACTCTGCGCCATCGCGACAGCATGGAGCAGGAGCGGGTCGCGATCGCGGATTTGCCGGCGCGCCTACTCCGCGCGGTGTTGTAGCCGGGGGCGTTGACCCCGGCCGCTCCCAAGCTCCTTTATTTGCCGGAGTCAGCGCCTCCGGCTACAACGGCGAGATGGACCTGGAAGATTTTCGCGCTCACTGCCTAACGAAACCAGGCGCCAGCGAAGGCACGCCCTTCGGTCCGGACACGCTCGTCTTCAAAGTGGGCGGGAAAATGTTTGCCCTCGCCTCGCTCGACGAAGTTCCGCCGCAGGTGAACCTGAAGTGCGACCCGGAGCGCGCGCTCGACCTGCGCGATCGCTACGAGGAAGTGCGGCCCGGCTATCACATGAACAAAAAGCACTGGAACACAGTCGAGCTGAGCGGTGGCGTGCCGGCGGCGGGGCTGCGCCGGATGATCGACGATTCCTACGATCTGGTGGTCGCGACTCTGCCGAAAGCGCGTCGCAAAAAACCGCGCGCCTAGTTTTTCTCCGGATGAATAACCTGGCGCAATTGCACCGTGCCGAGATCGAGCTGTAAGGCGTGGCGCGCGACGTCGAGGAAGGCGTCCGGCGGATCGGTTAAGGCGACCGCGAGGTTGCCGGCGGTCTCGTTTGCGGTCGGCAACTCTTCCGCGGCCAATAATTCCCGGACGGCGAGCGCGCAATTTTGCGCCGAATCCACCAGGGTGACGGCGTCGCCCAGAAATCTCGCGATCGCCTCACGGAGCAACGGATAGTGCGTGCAACCGAGCACGAGCGTGTCGATTCCCGCCTCGACCAGCGGCGTGAGATACTGCCTGACGACCTGGTCGGTGATCGCACTCTCCAGCCAGCCTTCCTCGATCAAGGGAACGAAGAGGGGACAGGCGCGCGCCGTTACCCGCACATTCTCATCGAGCGCCTCGATCGCTCGCTCATAGGCGCTGCTCTTGATCGTCGCCCGCGTCCCGATGACGCCGATGTGGCCGTTGCGGGTAGCCGCGACCGCCGCCTCCGCGCCCGGGCGAATCACGCCCGTGACCGGCACCGAGCTGCGCTCTTCCAGCCTCGGCAGAGCAAGCGCGGAGGAGGTGTTGCAGGCGACCACGATCGTCTTGCAATTCTCCTGCAAAAGCAGAGCCACGATCTCGAGGCTGTAGCGTTCCACCGTGGCCGCGCTTTTCCCGCCGTAGGGGACACGAGCGGTGTCGCCCAGGTAAAAAATGTTCTCGTTAGGCAAAAGCTCACGGAGGGCGCGCACGACGGTGAGTCCGCCGATCCCGGAATCGAAAACACCGATCGGCCGGGCTCGCGCCGCCTGCTCGCTCGCCTCCATTTAGTTGAAGCTGCGGATGACCGCGGAGGGCTCCTGCGCCGGCGCTGCGGCCGCGGGGGCGGACTTGCCTAACGACTCCGTGATGGAGTGGGTGTGCGGCGGCAGATTGGTGGCCGCGACCGCGAGGGGGAGGCCGGCCTTCTCGAAATTGACCGCGGCGTTGTAGCTCCCGACCGCCTGGGCGATGGCGCGTCCGAGTTGTTGGCGATAGGCGGGCGTGGCGATGCGAGCGCCTTCCGCGGGATCGCTCAGGAAACCTGCCTCCACCAGGACGGCCGGAATCTTGATGTCGCGCAAAACATGAAAGCGCGCGTGGCGCACGCCGCGATCGAAAACCGAAATGCGGGAGAGAATGGCCGCATGCACCGCCGCGGTCAGAGCGACGTTGGCAGGATCCTGGGCGTTGCCTTCGTACCAGCGGGTGTCGGTTGCGGCGAAGTGATTTTCACTGGCCGCGTTGGAAGGGACGCCGGCCGGGGCGAGCGCGTAACTTTCGACGCCCGACCCGCCACGTGCCGAGTTGAAATGAATGCTGATGAAGACGGCATGGGTGAAGCGATTGGCGATGGCGACCCGCTGCTCGAGCGAGACGTCCTTATCGCTCGAGCGCGTCATCTCGACTTTGAAACCGGCCCGGAGAAGGTCCTCGCGCGCGGTCAGCGCGACATCGAGGGCGTAGGCTTTTTCGCTTCCCCAGGCGCCGGCGGTGCCGTTGTCCGTCCCGCCATGGCCGGGATCGAGCACGACCGTCTCAACCTTTTGCGCCCCCTTGATCTTGTTCGGTCGCAAAACCGGCTCGATAATTTTCGCCACGTCGGTCGCGGAGATCAGGTTCTGGTCGGCGTCGGCGAGGAGCGGGAAATCGCTGAAAAAGCGCACGCCGTTAAGGGTAAATTCGCTCGTCCCGGACTGCGCCCGGATGCCGCGATGTTCGCCGCGCAAGGCGACCGTGCGGCTGACGCGGGTGTATTCCGGAAAGCGATAAAACTGCGCGACGTTGGCGAAGCTGACGTAATCGCGCCCTTCCGCTCGCACGACGTTCCAATCATCGGCCACGGCCGGGGGCGCGGAGCCGGCGGCGAGGGCGAGAAGAGCGATGAATCGGAGCAAGCGCACGGGCGGCAAGTTGAAGTCGCGCACGCGATGCCGTCAAGCCGGCGCTGAAATTCTCCGCCGGTCGGGAAAAGGCGTGAATCGTTAGGCGGCGTTCCGCAGGCCGCCCTGCAGGACGCCGTTCAAGGTGACGAGAAAAGTGCGGGTGGTATAGGGCTTGGTCAGCCGGGCGTCGATCCCGAGCGACGCGAACTCGGTCGATTTAGTTTCGTCGGTCCGGCCGGTCGAAACGATGATCTTCAGCTCGGGCGCGATCCGCCGCAGGGTGTGGACGAGGATGACGCCATCCATCCTGGGCATCGCCAGATCGGTCACGACGGCGTCGATATGCCCGATCTGCTGCGCGAAAACGGCCAGCGCAGTCGGGCCATCTTCGGCCAGCAAAACCTTGTAACCGTGACTTTCCAGAACGAGCTCGGCGAGCTGCCGGATGCTGACCTCGTCGTCCACCACGAGGATGGTCTGGCCCCGGCCGCGCGGGATCATCTCGTCGGGGTGGAGACCGTTGGAGGCTTCGCCGGTCGCCCTGGCGGGAAGGTAGATTTTGAAACGGGTGTGACCCGGCTCGCTTTCCACCTGCATGAAGCCGCCGTGGCTTTTCACGATCCCAGCGACCGTGGAGAGCCCGAGACCGGTGCCTTCGCCGACGTCTTTGGTGGTGAAGAACGGATCGAAGATTTTCGCCCGGATCCCGCTCGGGATGCCGATGCCGGTATCGGTCACCTGCAGCATGACGTGCGGCCCGATCGTCGCGCCCGGAATCATCCCGGCATAATGGACATCGACATCGAAATTTTCCGCGCTCAGGCACAAGTGAC
>JBBQHV010000058.1:0-9087 GCA_038324295.1 Chthoniobacterales bacterium | reverse complement strand
ATATCGGCGCGCGACATTCTGTCAGTCTGAACGGCTCGCCGGCCGAAACCGAGGAAATGGTGTCGACCGATCGTGAGGACCAGGGCATCGAGCCGGGCGACGAACGGAACAAGGTCGAGATGGTCTCGAACCGCCCGACTCCGGCTACAGCCGAGGAGATCGCCTCCGAAAAAGCGGAAGTTTTCCATCACGGCCAAAGCAAAATCGGCCACGGCAGCGTGCTCATTGCCGCGATCACGAGTTGCACGAACACGAGCAATCCCAGCGTCATGCTCGCGGCCGGCCTCCTCGCGAAAAAAGCGGTGGAGCGCGGCCTAACGATCGATCCTGCGGTCAAAACCTCGCTCGCACCCGGCTCCCGCGTCGTCTCCGATTATCTCGCCAAGACCGGGCTGCAAACCTATCTCGATCAACTCGGCTTCAACACCGTCGGCTACGGTTGCACGACTTGCATCGGCAATTCCGGCCCGCTCCATCCCAAGATCGAAAAAGCGATCAACGAATTCGATCTCGTCGCCGCCTCCGTTCTTTCCGGCAATCGCAACTTCGAGGCGCGCATCCACCAGAATATCAAAGCGAACTTTCTCATGTCGCCGCCCCTCGTCGTCGCCTTCGCCCTCGCCGGCCGGGTCGATCTCGATCTCGCCAACGACCCCATCGCCAAAGACAAGGATGGGCGCGAAGTTTTCCTCAAAGACCTCTGGCCGTCGTTAGGCGAAATCCGCGACACCATGCGCTCCGCCCTCAGCCCGGAGGTCTTTCGCAGGCTTTATCGCGACTTCGCCGATCAGAATCCGAAGTGGAACGAAATCTCCTCCAGCACCGGCGACGTTTACGAATGGGATGAGGCGAGCGACTACATCCACGATCCGCCGTTCTTTGCCGACTTCACCATGGAGGTCGGAAAGATCGACGAAATTCGCGACGCGCGTCCGCTCGGCATCTTCGGCGACTCGGTCACGACCGATCACATTTCGCCGGCCGGCGCGATCAAGGCCGACTCGCCCGCTGGGAAATATCTGCAATCACGCGGAATCAAGCCGGGCGATTTCAACAGCTACGGCAGCCGGCGCGGCAACGACCTCGTCATGACGCGCGGCACCTTCGCCAATGTCCGGATCAAAAACCTCATGGTCCCGGGCGTGGAAGGCGGGGTCACGCTTCATCAGCCGAGCGGCGAGCGGATGTCGATCTTCGATGCAGCCATGAAATATGCGGAAACGCACACGCCGCTCATCATTCTCGCCGGTCAGGAATACGGCTCCGGCTCGAGTCGCGACTGGGCGGCGAAGGGAACGCGATTGTTAGGCGTGAAAGCCGTCGTGGCCGCGAGCTACGAGCGCATCCACCGCTCCAATCTCGTCGGGATGGGCGTGCTCCCGTTGCAGTTCAGCGAGGGAACGAACGCGCAGTCGTTAGGCCTGGACGGCTCGGAAACCTACAGCATCACCGGCCTCTCCGACGCGATCCAGCCGGGGCAGAATTTGAACCTCGAGATCAAGCGCGCGAACGGCGAAACGCAGACCATCCCGGTGAAGCTGCGGATCGATACCCCGATCGAGATTGATTACTACCGGCACGGCGGGATTCTGCAGTTCGTGCTCCGCGAGCTACTCAGGGGCACTCGCAATTAGACGCCGCGCTGTAGACGCTTCGCTCTGCGAAGCGCGAGTGTGACGCTCGTCCGTTCACTTCTTTTTCTGATGTAGTCAACTCTCGCGCCTCCCAGAGGGAGGCGTCTACAGCCGCATGCTTCAGTGGAGGAGCTTGTCGAGCGTCGGATCGGGCGCCGCGCCTAACGCGAGCGCCTTTTCGTAATGCCGCCGGGCCAGTTCTTTGGCCGGTGGACTCGAGGTGGAATAGACCACCGCCAGATTGAAGTGCGCGTCAGCGTAATCGGGATTATTCGCGATCGCTTCGAGCATCTCTTTCTCGGCCGCTTCCTGCCAGCCCTTCTGGCTCGCCGTGATCCCGAGATAGTTGTGCGCGGTTGCGCTTTTCGGATTGATCGCGAGCGATTTCGTCAGCTCGGAAAGGGCGTCGTCAAACTTGCTCTGTCGATAATAAACGATCCCGAGGGTGGTGTGGGTGAACTCATCCTTGGGCGCAAGCGCGATCGCCTTTTTCAAAGTCAGCTCCGCGGCCTTGAGTTTGCCGTTGCGGAAAAACACCACCCCGAGGTTGGAGAGGGAATAGAGATTGTTCGGGCTTTTCGCGAGGATCTGCTGGTACTCCTTTTCCGCGTCCTTGAATTTCCCCTTGTCGAAACTCGCCTTCGCTTCGCGCGCGAGCGGGAGGAGGTCGTTAGGCACGCCCGGTTTGAAGGTGGTCTCGACTTCCGGCCCGATCTGGTTGCCCCCGCCGTTCGCGACCGATTCGAGCGAGCTGCTGTTCTCATCCGTCTGGGTGGGCGGCGGCCCGATCGTGATCGACCCGCTCTTTTCCGGTTTGGCCATCGTCAGGCTGGCCTTGATCGTGGCTGAGCCGTTGTCGGAAATGGCCACGACCGGCTTTTTCAGGAGCGCCAGTTCTTCGTCGCTCAATTTCGTGATCGGCTCGGCGAGGAGATGAATCTGCTGATCGAGCACATCGGATTTGATTTTTAGCTTGTCGAATTCCGCCAGCATCAACTTCTTGGCCTGCTCGCGACGCGCCTCTTCCTGCCGTTCCCGAATCACGATCCCGCGGAGCATTTGGTTTTCTTTGACCAACTGGGCGGTCTCGGCCGAGTTCGCGCCGTTCAGCCGGGCGGCGGCGAGGGTGCCGCTGGCTTCGTCGAGCTGCGAGCGCAGGTCGGCAATCGTCTTGTCGCTTTCCTGGTTTTGTTTCTGGCTGGCGACGAGCTGGTCGCGCAGTTTTTCGAGCTCGATCTTCACCGCGCGCAGCTCCTGCGCCTTCTTCGGTTTATCCGCGCTGATCTCGCGCACGGTGCTCACCGCGGTCGCGAGCCGCTGTTGCAGATCGCTGTTTTCCGCGACGAGCGCCTGGACCCGCGCCTGCGCGTCACCCGCCGCCTTCAGTTGCTTGAGGGCACCGTCGCGCTCGCGCTTCATCGCTTCGCGCGCCTTCGTTACGCTCGCGACTTCTTTGCGCGAATCGGTCAGTTTCGCGCGGGCGGAAGCGCTTTCTTTTTCCGCCGCGGTCCGGCCGGCTTCGGCGGCGTCGAGCGCTTTTTGCAATTGCGTGATCTGGCCGCGCAACGCGATCGCTTCTTTCTGGTCGCCATTGCCGCTCGATTGAATCCCGGCGAGCGACTTCTGCGCGGCCGCCAATTGATCGCGCACTTCCTGCTCCGCCTTGGTGGTTTTGGCGAGCTCGGTTTTGGCCTGTTCGAGCGCGGCGTCGCTTTCCTGCAGTCTGCCTTTGATCTCGAACTTCTCCTTCTGCGCGGTGTCGATTTGCTCGCGCGATTGTTTGAGTTCCGCTTCGAGCGCGTTGACCCGGGCGCGCAATTCCCTGGTCGCTTCCTGGATGGCCGCCTGGGTCGTCGCCGAGGGCGCGGTCGTGCCGCCCAGCTCCACGCTTGGTTCCGCCGCCCCGGTCCCGACGCCGGGCAAATCCGGCTCCGGGAGCGTGGCCGAAGCCGCGGCGGCGTCTGAGAGATCGGTCTGCGTCGAAATTTTGCTCTCCACCCGGAGGATGGCTTCGCCGATCTTGCGGCCGCGGTAGTCGACGATCGCCGGCTGCCATTCGGCGTTGTTTTTCTTTAGTTGCTCGAGGAGCGAACCGGCGAAGCGCAACTTCGAGAGCGCCGGCTGGAGGAGATTGTCGCGCTCCATTTTTTCCGCCTGCTGCGCGGTCATGTAGGCCTTGAGGAACACTTCCGACGGATCGGTATCCTGCGCCAGGGTGACGAACGGCTGCGCCAGGGTCGCGAGGACGGCGAGGAGAAGCAGTCCGAATTTCTTCATCGACAAGACCGCGGATAATAGCCGACCCGCCCGGCCCTTGCAACGCCGCTCGGGCAGGGGCGGGCTTTGCCTTTGCAAATCGGCCCGCCAAAACTAGAGTCCTGCGCGACGGTGGCCATAGCTCAATGGTAGAGCCCCAGATTGTGGTTCTGGCTGTTGCGGGTTCGAGTCCCGTTGGCCACCCAAAAGTCTTTCGGACTTTGGATTTGAGATTTGAAATTTCAAATCTGAGATTTTCCACTGTGCCTGTAGCTCAACTGGATAGAGCTTCTGACTTCGGATCAGAAGGTTGGGGGTTCGAATCCCTCCAGGCACGCTGACGCGGCCAATCAGCGCCGGCGTTTCCCGTTCTTTCGAGCGAGCGGCTCCAAGTCACTGACTAACTCAAGGTCGACTGTCCAATAGCCGCCGTTGCCCTTCCAGACGATCGCAATCCGCTCGTCTTCGGGCTCGATCGAGATGAATTCCGGATGCGGGACTGGCAAAACGCGGCCATCCGGCATGCGAAGCCCAAAAGCATGAAACGGTTGTTCGTGGAGGCGATCCTTGAGGGCGTCGCTCGTCATCGTCGCATGATACATGACGGACCTCGTCATTGCGAGCACAACGCACCGGCGATTCCAAGACCGCACCGGCTCGCTTAAGGGGCCGCCTAATTAGTCGGAGCCAGGCAATCTGGCCACGGATGAACACGGATCAAAATGGCTCTTAGCACGCCTCTTGGCTAAGCATAAAGCGCCTCCACCAGGCGGAGCGACTTCTCGTCAGGCAGAATTTGCTGCTCCATCTGGTTCATGACGTAGGCGAAGGCGAGGCCGTTTTCCGGATCGGCGAAAGCGTGGCTCCCGCCCGCGCCGGGATGGCCGAAAGCCAGCGCTGAGGGACCGAAGATGCGGCGAGACGCGTCCGGCGAATCCTTCATGAAGCCGGCGGAAAAGGCGGTCGGGATTTGGAAAACGAGATCCTGGCCCGAGGTCAGCGTGGTCGTCATTTGCGCGATCGTCGCGGGTGCGAAGTAGCGTCGGTCCTCGAGGACGCCGCCGCTCGCCAGCATCGCGTAAAATTTCGCGAGCGACCGGGCGCTGCCGATGCCGGAGAAGGAGACGATCGAAAGGGCGCGGTTTTCCGGATGGTTCATCGCGCTGACCGAGCCCAACCCGCCGGGCGACGTGAAGACCTGACGCTGGAGCGTTCCCGGAGTGGCGAGGGCCTGATAGAACGCGTCGGGCGGCGTCGCGCTCCCGACGCGCGCGGCGTAGATCGTCGCGACCCGGTCGTTCTCCTCCGCGGGCAGACCGATCCAGATGTCGAGCCCGAGCGGCTCGGCGAAAACTTCGCGCCAATAGGCCGCGATCGTCCGGCCGTCGAGTCGCCTAACGAGTTCATCGAGGAGAAAACCGAAGGTGCGCGCGTGATAACCATGCGCGCTGCCCGGCGGCCAGAGCGGCCTCTGCTTTTCCAGCCCGCGCGCGACGGCGGCGTGATCGGTCGCCGCGACCGGCTCGTCGAGGGCGGCGAGTCCGGCCTGGTGCGAGAGTAGTTGCGCGAGCGTGACTTCGCCTTTGCCGTTCTGCGCAAACTCCGGCCAGAACTCCGCCACGCGGCGCTCCAGGCCGATCTTGCGCTCCTCCAGGACGTGCAAAAGACAGGCGGCGCCGAGACCTTTGGTCGCCGACCAGAAAAGGACGATCGTTTTTTCGTCCCACGGAATCTCGCGCCGGGCATCGCGAAAACCGCCCTCCAAATCGAGGACGGAACGCCCGTCGCGCCAGACCGAAAGTGCCGCCCCGAGCTCGCCGAAACGTTGGAAGTTCTCCTCAAAGATCGGCCGGAGGCGATGATCAAGCGAGGAGCGCATGGGAATGTCGCCTAACGAACCGGTTAGTTGTAGCGGCGGTCTGTGACCGGCGATGGTTGCAGGCCTCGACGGTCATAGACCGCCGCTACAGGAATTTAATAATCCCGCACGTAGGGATATTTCGTTTCGTTCCCCGGCTCGGGCTGGAATTCGCTGTAGCCGCGATGGATCCAGGGAATGTCGCTCCGCAAAACCGGATAGTAGGTCCCCTTGTAAACCGGGATCGGCCAGAGCAACGCCTCGTAGAATCCCACCCCGAAGCGCGCGAAGGCCCGGCCGGTGCCGCGAATCACTCCATAGCTCGCGGCGGCCGCGTTCCCCTCTTCGCTGTTCACCTTCCCGATCGTCACCGGAATCTCCGTCCAACCGAGGAAGATATTCGCGACCCCGCGCCCGAGCTTGCGCGTCGGCCCGTAATCCGCCGCGGGCGGGTCCTGGATATCAGCCAGCGCCGAGCCCGCAAATCCAAGAAGGAAAAGGAAAAGAAGGAAGCGTCTCATAACAACCGGCGAGTAAACCGGTTCGTGTCCTGATTGGCAACACCTCTTTATCGCACGGGATGGTTCGGGCGGCCTTTGGTGGCGAAGACCGAAACCACAATCGTGGCCGCAAGGATGGAAGCGATGATGAGAAGGGAAAGCCAGTTGGGCACGTGTATCCAGCGATCGGCGATCATTTTTGCGCCGACAAAACAGAGGATCACGGCCAGCCCGTAGCGCAGATAAACGAAGCGCGTGACGAGATTCGCGAGCAGGAAATAGAGCGAACGGAGGCCGAGAATGGCGCAGATATTCGAGGTGTAAATGATGAAGGTGTCCTGCGTGATGGCGAGCACCGCCGGGATGGAGTCGACCGCAAAGACGAGATCCATCAGGTCGATCACGATGAGGACGAGGGCGAGCGGGGTGAGCATCGTCCGGCCGTTGACCCGGGCGCGAAAATGCGGGCCATGATACTCCTTCGTCACCGGAATGAGGCGACGCGCGGTGCGCAGGACAAAATTGTTCTCCAGATCGAGCTCCTCGGATTTGCCGAAAAGCATGCGCAGACCGGTGATGAGGAGGAACGCGCCGAAGAGATAGAGGACGAAATGAAACCGCGCCACGAGCGTGACCCCGACCCAAATCATGAGAGCGCGCATGACGAGCGCGCCCACGATCCCCCAGACGAGGACCTTGTGTTCGTACTCCGGCGGCACCTTGAAGTAGGCGAAAATGAGAACGAAAACGAAGATGTTATCGACGCTGAGCGAGTACTCGATCAGGTAGCCGGTAAAAAAATCGATCCCCTGGTCGGCTCCCTGCCAACGCCAGACGACCACGTTGAAGGCGAGGGAGAGCCCGATCCAGATGAGGCTACGCCGGATGGCGCTGGGCAGGCTGATGGTGTGCGGCCCGCGGAAGCTGCAAAGATCAATCGCCAGTGCCGCGAACACACCGATATGAAATGCGACCCAAAACCAGATGCTGACCGACACGCGGCGCTAGGGTTCCACGGCTCGCGCTCCCCGGCAAAGGGAATTGGGTGGCGGGTCGTGAATTGTGAATCGTGCGAGCGAACCAAGCTCGATGATGGATTCACGAACCTCGATTCGGCGACCGCCACCAACGCCCGCCGGTTTGCACGCGCCCGGCGCGTCGTGCATCGTCAGGTCGTGGGGACACAGAACAATCTATGGATGCAGAGCTGCAGAAATTAGTCGACGCCGGCAAGCTGACGACGGCGGGAGCGGTGGAGCTGGAAAAAATGAAGCCGGGCGCCTTTTGCCTGCATAAAAGCTGGGGATTCGGACGGGTCGCGGAATGGAACCTCCTCCTCAACCAGATCATCATCGATTTCGAGAAAAAGAAAGGCCACCCGATGCAGCTGCAGTACGCAGCCGACAATCTGACTCCGATCCCGGCCGAACATTTCCTCGCTCAAAAAGCGAACGACCTTTCGGCGCTGAAAACGTTACTCAAGGAAACCCCGACCGCGGTGATGCGAAACATCCTCGAGAGCCTGGGCGGAAAGGCGACGCAGGCGCAGATCAGTCATTGGTTATTGGGCGACATTTTCTCCGAACCGGAATTCAAGCGCTGGTGGGACGCGACCAAGAAATTGCTCAAGAAGGAAGGCCACTTCCTCATCCCGACGAAGAAGAACGATCCGATCGAACTGCGCACCTCGGCTGTCTCCCGCGCCGATGAGCTCTTGACGTTTTTCGAGCAGGCGCGGCGACCGAAAGAGCAAGCCGGCGCGCTCGATCAGATCATCAAATTCCATCACGAATTCAAGGAGCCCGAGAAACAGCTCCAGCTACTCGTCGATTCGATCGAGGACACCGCGCGGCGCAATCAGCGACTCAATCCCGCGATGGCGTTCGAGTTCGTGATCGCCCGGGATGAGTTGCTTCAGCGCGAGCCGAAGCTTCACACCTCTCATCCCGATCTCACGCTCGAACGCCTGATCGTGGAGGAGGAACCGCGCCTCTCCATGATTCTCCCGAAGCTCCCCTCCTCCAAGGAACGCCACGTCCTCCACGCGCTTCCCGCCGCGCTCGGCGAGCGCTGGGTCGCGCGCGCCCTGCAACTCATGCAGGGCAGCAACGCCCGCCTCGTCGGCCAGATGCCGCGCGTTTTCGCCGAGAACGGCAAACAGGACGAGCTGCGCGCCGCGTTCGATCGCAGCCTGCACGAACATTCCGCGACCAGCGAAATGCTTTTCTGGCTCTGCAAAAACCGGAAGGATTGGCCGGACCTGATTGCGCCCGAATTGCTCGGCGCGATTTTTTCCGCCTGCGAGCGCGACCAGCATAACGAGAGCAACAGCCGCAGCACCCGCCTGCGCGATCTTCTCCTCGACGACCGCGCGCTCATTCCCGATATCTTCGCCGGCGCCGAGCTCGGCCTCGCCCGCGACGCGATGCGCCGGCTCATGCTCAGCCCGGTTTTCGAAGAACTGACGAAGCGCTCGCTCATGGCGCGGATCATCAAACTTTATCCCGACCTGCAGAGCCTCATCAGCGGCGAGCACGCGGAGGAGAAGAGCGAAGCGCTGGTCGTCTCCTGGAGCAGCCTGCAGAAACGCAAAGCCGAGCTCGAAGAACTCGTGAACAAGAAAATTCCCGAAAACAGCAAGGAGATCGGCGTCGCGCGGTCCTACGGCGATCTGCGGGAAAATTTTGAATTCAAAGCGGCCAAGGAAATGCAGGCCGTCCTCATGCGGCGCAAATCCGAGCTGGAGAGCGCGCTCGATCGCGCCCGCGGGACGGCTTTCGAAAGCCCCGACGTCAGCCAGGTTTCGATCGGCACGATCGTGACTTTGCGCGAAGCGGAG